>DATMSL010000366.1:0-2781 GCA_035565435.1 Dyadobacter sp.
CTATGCGACCGGTTATAAGAAGTTAGGGAAGGGGCAGGTAGTTGGGGCTTCCGTTCAATATTTTAGTGTCCCGGTGATTATTTCGGCGCCGACGTTATCCTCGGGCGGAGACATTGCGTTCAGCGGATCGTATGCCAAACAACTGGGAAGCCATTTCTCGGCGGGCGTGACGCTCAAATATGTGTCATCGGATATTGGTAATGTGGTCATGTCCGGTGCGGTGCTGAAACCCGCCCGGGCAGTGGCTGGTGACGTCGGGTTTTATTATAAAAGCCATTCGTCGGATGTGGAAGGCCGTGAAAATATCGTATGGACGGTTGGTGCTACCCTTGCCAACATCGGTCCGAAAATGAAATATGGGGCGGGATATGAATACTTTTTACCGACTATGTTGCGGCTGGGAGGAGGCTTTTCGTATACTGCCAATAGGCAACATAAGCTGAACGTGACCGCGGAGGCGGGAAAACTGCTGGTACCAACTCCCGTGACGGGCCGAAATGTGAACCAGGAGCCCTATCTGGAAGGTATTTTAAAATCCTTTTCGGACGCGCCGGGCGGCTTTAAGGAGGAAATGCAGGAAATTGTTCTGGCAATGGGTGCCGAATACTGGTACAAAAACCTGTTCGCGCTCCGGGGCGGTTACTATACCGAAAGCAAAGAGAAAGGCAACCGCAAGTTTTTTACAACCGGCGCCGGCGTCCGCTTTCTGAAACACTACTCGCTCGACTTCGCCTATCTCATACCCACCGATTCCGGTAGTGCGATGAAGAACATGTACAAAGTGTCGGCTTCGGTGGATTTTTAGACACCTTTCAATGCATACTCCCGGATCAACATTTCGGCCGGAATGCGTAGCAACTGACTAAATTTCCGGATCATCGACAGTGAAAGGGCCTGTTTGTAATTTAAAACTTTACTAACAGTCCCTTTGTCACCATATACCTGCGCCAGGTCGGCCGGTTTGTAGCCGAAATCTTCCATTCTTATCTTGATGACTTCAACCGGATCGACTTCGACGTCGAGACGGAAACTTTTTTCGTATTCGCTGACCAGGTGAACCAGAAGCATTTTTTCTCTATGCTCCTCAGACCCTTTTGTCGAATATTTTACTTCATCATAGCGGCTCAGTGCTTTCTCGTATTCTTCTTCGGTTTCAATTAAATACCATTGTTTCTTTTCCATATTCAGATTGTTTCTGCGTTAATGTGGTCGTATTCCGCATGTGTGCCGATAAAACGTACTTCAACTATTGATTCCTCGTAGTCAATCTCGATAATTAACCGGTATTTGTTTCCGACAATCTTGAACCGGACTCTCTTGCCTCTAATCAGTTTTGCAGTCGGAAAATCAAACAACACGTCCGAATTTTTTTTCCATTCAGCAGTCTCGACGGCCTGAATCCAGACATCCACGCTTTTACGTGAATCAGCGTGTTTATGTACGAAGCGAGCCAATAGTAATTCACGGATAATCCTCATAGTACACCTTCTGATACGAAGCTGCACCCCCCGTGTGATTAGTGTTACAAAGCAAAGTAAAAGTTGGTAATTTGCCAACTTTCTCGGCCGGTATTTGCAGCATACCGCCGAATTCTGTCTTCAATAATATTCCTTGAAAGCAGATTCACTGCAATCCAATGACCCAGCGGCGGCGGCGAACTTTCATCAGTTCAAACATGCATTCTGTCAGTTGGAACATGCTTTTCGGCGTCAGAAGCGGAATGGGCTTCCATGATGGCGTTTGAAATGAGAATTTTGTGCCATTATGAGGTACATGATGCTCGTTTTAGTGGCTCTTTTACTGTGTGTTACAAATGTGCACGCGCAGGTTGAGTGGAAGCGCGTGGCCGTACGTAACGGGATAAAAGTTTACGCGAAAACAGCGCCCGATTCGAAGATCAAAGCCATGAGAGCGGAATGTGAGCTGGACGTGGGCATCGACGAGGTAGTTGCGTTACTGCTGGACGTTCAGGCAGCGAAACGATGGGTATGCCACACCAAATCGTGCAAAATCATCAAAAAGGTATCCGATACCGAACTGCTTTATCATACCGAGGTGAGTTTGCCATGGCCGCTGGATAATCGGGATTTTGTAACGCATTTGAGAGTGATAAGGAACGAAAACAGCCCTATTGTTACCATTGAAGCACCGGCAATACCAGGTATTATGCCGGTGCGCGAAGGCGTTGTGCGTGTCAATTCTTCCATAAACCGTTGGGTACTGCACCCATTGCCTAATGCCAGGGTTCGCGTAGAATACACACTGCAAGTCGATCCGGGCGGTCATATACCTGCTCATATTGTCAATATGTTCGCCTGCCGCGCCCCAATCGAGACGTTTCAGAATATGCGGAAGGTGCTGGCGGAGCGGAAGGGGAGGTCGATGGGCGACGACTGACAGTCGACCAAGTGGGGGATTGTTCCCACTCCCATTCAACTAAATCTCAAATACAACACAACGACGGTCGGGCGACGTAAGTCGCTCCAATCTGGCATGCATTTTTTGAGATTTTCTATGATTATTTTCCTAAATTGGCAAGAGGGAAATTCGATGTGCTTTGCTGCGTCGAAACTAAGGTTCTGAAAACCAAAGCAAAATATACAATCATGGGAAAAGGAAAAGATCTTTTCGGACACTACAATGACCTCGCCAAGGAAAAGGGCCCGGGTAGCGAAGAAAGTAAATATGCCGGCGTTCTTTTCCAGTCGCTTCTGATGCTTGGCGAGCGCCGCACATTTGAGTTGCTCGAAGAGGCGGATGAGAAAGGCAAGAAGCTGAAAT
>DATMSL010000367.1:0-1502 GCA_035565435.1 Dyadobacter sp.
ACAGCTACCGATGGTTGTAACCGATTTATAAAAAATTACATTTCTTGTAGTATTCCGACGATGATTGGATCGATTATTTGATAATTCTCATTCCCATGACCATTATTTAACCATATGTTAATTTCCCGTACTTATTTTTACGGTTAAACACCCAAAATCAGCGGGATACCGAAAATCAGGAAAATATGGTCTGGTACGAAGAGGAAGTACAACGAGTCGAAAAAGAACGGTCTACATTAAACTATGAGCCAGATACGATCTTCTATGGAAGTTCGAGCTTTACGTTGTGGACGGGTTTGTACCAGGACTTTGCGGAACTCAAACCGATAAACCTGGGATTTGGCGGCTCCACACTGGCGGCTTGCGTGTGGTTTTTCGAACGTATTATGATCACCGTGACGGCCCCTGCGCGCATTGTCATCTACGCCGGCGACAACGACCTGGGCGATGGCCGTCACCCCACGGAGGTGCTGCTGTTTTACCGCCAGCTGATCGCACTGGTTCGGGGACGTTTCGGCGATATTCCATGCTTTTTCGTGTCGATAAAACCGAGCTTGCAGCGATGGGATATCATCAGCTCGATCAGGGCAGCCAATGAGCTGATCCGCGAAGAAATCGAAAAGGACCCGCATCAGCATTATATCGATATTTTCCCGCTGATGGTGAACTACCAGGGTTATCCACGGAAGTCGCTTTTCGAGGCGGACGGGCTGCATTTGAGTGCAGATGGTTATGCAATTTGGAAAAAAGTGATCAGTGAAAACATATATGCCGTTAACGGGGCACTTCAAAAAACTTCTTAAACAAACCTCTTCGCCATGGAAAGAGCGTACCACAAGTGGTTTAGTCCGATTTTGGGTAAGTCGATGGAAATGCTTGTATTCGGTCACTCGGGAACTCCGGTCATATTTTTCCCGACACGCTCAGCCCATTTTTACGATTTCGAAAACTGGCGGGTCATCGATGCGATGAAAGAGAAGATCGACGCCGGTTACATTCAGGTCTACTGCGTCGACAGTATCGATAGCGAAAGTTTTTATTCCGACGCCCCGCCTCCGCTGCGCATTGCCCGCCATATACAATACGAAAAGTATATTCTCGAAGAAGTAATCCCGTTCATCCGCACACAGAACAAAAAGCGCGAGCTCATAGCCGCAGGTTGCAGTCTTGGAGGATACCACGCCGTCAATATCGCATTCAAGCATCCCAGTATTTTCACAAAAGTCGTGGGCATGAGCGCGCGCTATGATCTCACGCAGCCGCTTCCTTATTTCGCCGACCTCTTCGACGGGTATTTTGATGAAAATATCTACTACAACATGCCTAATCATTTTATTCCGGGCATTTCGGATCCCGGGCTGCTTCAACAACTGAGGGAAATGGAAATCACGCTCGTGATCGGGCGCGAGGATACTTTCCTGGAAAATAACCGCCATTTAAGCGATTCGCTCCACCAGCTTAGTGTGCCGCACCAGTTTCACATTTGGGATGATGAAGCGCAC
>DATMSL010000368.1:0-6729 GCA_035565435.1 Dyadobacter sp.
TTGAATCAATATGAATTCTTAAATGAAAGCGACCAAAAACGCTGCATTCCGTTCACTTATGCTGGCTACGCGCGGTTTGTTGTGGAGCAATGGATGGCGTCGACGCCCCACCGCCATAATCTATTAAATCCCGTATATACTTATTTGGGTTGCGCCGCCCGACTGTCTCCCGAACCTTATCTTCACAAAAAAGCTCCTTACGGAAGCCTCGTGCAAAACTTCGGCGGGGAACGCTGAGAGATTTAATGCATAAATTCGTAGAATTGCCATTCATGAGATTTTACGGATTGATCTGCAAATAATGTTTGAGGAACTCAAAACCCATTTTGGCAAGCTGGTATCGCTCACACCCGAAGAGTTTGCCTACGTCAGTTCGCATTTTACCAGCCGTAAATTCAGGAAACATCAATTCCTGGTCCAGCAAGGCTCGCCGGTAAGCCATGACTTTTTTGTGGTGAAAGGTCTGCTGAAATCCTCGCTTGTCAACGACCAGGGAAAAGAGCATATTCTTCAACTGGCGATGGAAGACTGGTGGATCTCGGATTACCAGGCGTACTTCAACCAAACCGACGCCACGCTCGATATTACCTGCGTGGAGGATGTGGAAGTGCTTTGTCTCTCGCTGGCGAACCGCGAAAAGCTTTGCAGCGAACTGCACCCGGTCGAGCATTTTTTTAGAAAAAAGTCGAATGCCGGCTATATCGCCCTGCAAAGGCGCATTCTGTCGTTTATGAGCCAAAACGCCGCCGCGCGGTATCACGAATTGCTGCAAATGTACCCTTCGCTGGCACAACGCCTGCCGAAGACGCTGCTGGCCTCTTACCTGGGCGTCTCACGCGAAACGCTTAGCCGTCTGTCTGCCTAGTGTGATCTGCATCACACCAAAGTTGTGACCTTCTTCCTGTCGCTTCCCGGGTGCGGGCAGCAATTTTGCATTGTCAAAACAATTCAGGAAAACATGGCAAATGCTTTGGTAAAACTCGCCCTCGCGGCTTCTGTGATCAGTTGGAACAGTGAAGCGATGGCCCAGACAGGACAAAAAATGGAAAAGAAAATTCTCTTCGTGGTAACGAGCCACGATACAAAAGGCAGTACCGGCGAACCTACCGGATATTATCTCGGCGAAGTGTCCCATCCGTGGGAAGTATTGAGCGATGCAGGTTATGAGGTTGATTTTGTGAGCCCGAAAGGCGGCAAGGCGCCGGTGGACGGTTTCGACCTGACGAACCCGGTTAACAAGAAGTTTTGGGATAACGTACAGGCCCGCCAAAAGGTGGAGAACACGCTCACCCCCGACGCCGTAAAACCGAAGGATTACCAGGCGATTTTTTATGCCGGAGGCCACGGCGCAATGTGGGATTTTGCCGACGACACGAAAATCGCGGGCATTGCATCTGAAATTTACGCGCAAAATGGTGTGGTGGCGGCAGTTTGCCATGGCCCGGCAGGGCTGGTCAATATCAAACTCGCAGACGGCAGTTACCTTGTTAATGGTAAGAAAATCAACGCATTCACCAACGAAGAAGAGGCGGCGGTAGGAATGGAGAAGGTAGTGCCCTTCGCGCTGGAATCGCGGTTGATCGAACGTGGGGCAAAATTTGAGAAATCGGGCAACTGGCAGACGCATGTCGTGACCGACCAACGGGTGATTACCGGGCAAAACCCCCAGTCGGCGAAAGCGGTAGGGTTGGCAATGCTCGAAGTACTAAGGAAATAGGAGAGAGGCTGCACTTAACGAGCCGGTACCCGAAATCAGGGATGGTTTTGGGTACCGGCTTTTGTATGTAAATTAGCGCTTAGCCTTTTATCGAGTTTTCACTATAACACTAAACCTGCATTGAAAAGCTTTACAAGTCTGCGCTGGTTGTGGGCCGTTTTGCTGGCCGCGCCATTCTTCTTTCAATATCTCCCTGAAAAGCAGCCGGCTCCCAAGCCCGCCGCAAAACCCAATATCCTGTTCATTTTCGCCGACGACCAGCGTGCCGATGCGCTCGGGATAGCCGGTAACACCGTGGTGAAAACGCCGAATATCGACCAACTGGCGAAATCGGGTACGCGGTTTGCGAATTGCTATGTTATGGGCGGGCATCACGGGGCAATCTGCGCGCCCAGCCGCGCGATGCTCATGAGCGGGAAGAGCCTTTTCCATGTTTACGATGTGCTCGACGGCGTTCATACAATGCCCCGGCATTTCGCTGAAAACGGGTATGAAACTTTCGGTACCGGTAAATGGCATAATGGCGGGCAAACCTTCGAAGCCTCGTTTCAGAAGGGTAAGGCAGTTATGCTGGGCGGTATGAGCGACCATTTCCAGGTGCCTGTGCGCGATTTGAATAATGGCAAGCTTGGCGAGCCGGTAGTGAAGGGTTTTTCTACCGACATTTTCACCGAAGCGGCGCTTTCTTATATTGATGAATACGCGAAAGGCAAAAAGACTAACCCGTTCTTCTGCTACATTGCTTATACGGCGCCGCACGATCCGCGTTCGCCACGAGAAGATTACATCGGTAAATACCCCGAAAAGGACATTCCATTGCCTGGGAACTTCAAGCCAATGCACCCGTTCGACTATGGTGAGGCGCAGGTTCGTGACGAAAACCTGGCACCCTGGCCGCGTACGCCGGAAATCATCAAAGCCACATTGTCGGATTACTATGGCCTGATCAGTCATCTCGATGCCCGCGTGGGCGACATTGTCCGGTCGTTGAAGGAAAAGGGGCTTTACGATAACACGATCATCGTTTACGCCGCCGACAACGGCCTGGCGGTGGGTAGTCACGGATTGCTCGGCAAGCAAAGCCTGTACGAACACAGCATGAAGGTACCTTTCATTATCACAGGACCAGGTATTCCGAAAAGCCAGGTGTCCGATGCGCTTGTGTACCTCTACGATATTTTTCCGACACTGGCATCGGTGACGGGCCTGCCCAAACCGGATGCGGTCGACGGCAAAAGCCTTTCGGAAGTGATCAGCAGAAAATCCAAAGGAGTGCGGGAAAGCAGTTTTACGGCCTACCGGAACCTGATCAGGGCCGTGCGGGACGAAGAATGGAAGCTGATCCGCTATCCGAATCGCGATTACACCCAGCTTTTTAACCTCAAAAAAGACCCGCTGGAAACGGAAAACCTCTCAGGTAAAGCCGAATACCGTCAAAAAGAGGAGAATTTGAAAAAACTGCTGATCCAGTGGCAGCAGCAAACCGGGGACACCGTGGCCTACACGGCCAAAACGATTCTCCCACTGCAATACGATCCCACGAAGGCCGAGCGGACTATGGACAAGTTCCAGCCGAAGTACACGCAGGATCGGTATTTTAAGAAGTAGGTTTGGAAGTGAACCCGATTGATCTCAAAACGGCCCCTTTCCATTCACACTGTCCGCATGTTTGGCGGCGCCGGGCATTTCGCCGCGTTTGCCTTTTGCGGGGAGTGGTTCGCCGGTTTGGCGGTCGTACCAGTCGGGGGTGAGGTGTTCCGGCGCGGTGTCGCCGGTGTCGTTCTGCCATTGGGCGAGCGCCTTTTTTAATGCCTGGATTTGAGAGGAATAGGTATTGTTAGCCATCAGGTTCTCGACTTGTGCCGGGTCTTTGAAATTGTCGAAGAACTCCTCCGACGGTCGCGGTACCTTCAATGCGTCTTCTTGCAATGGACTTAGCTTGCCGGTTTTCCGCGCGGCTTTCAATGCTTTGGCCGACAGGCTTTGGTTGGCGTCGATCGGGCCGCCATTATCCAGTTTGGGTCTTTTATTGATAATGTATAAAAATTCTTTCGTGCGGACGGCGCGCTCGTAAGCCTCGTAATCGTGCCAGTTGTGTTCGGCGAAAACGTATTTTCTGAACTCCTGGGCTGGATTTTTGAATAATTGCGCGAAACTTTTGCCCTGGAATGCCGGGCCTGCATTGATACCTGCGAGTGCCAGTAATGTGGGTGCAATATCCACGGCGCTGAGCAGGCTCTGGCAAGTTTGTCCGGCCCCGATTTCCGCGGGCCATTTTACGAGGAAGGGTGTTTTAATGCCCGCATCTGTCAGCCGCGTTTTGCTTCCGGGAAACGGCCGGCCGTTGTCGGCGGTGAAAATGATGAGGGTATTCTCTGAAAGCCCCTGGGCGGCCAGTTCTTTTTCAAGTTCCCCCACGTAATGGTCCAACCGGGCGATTTCATTGTAATAGGCCACCAGATCCTCCCGTGTTTCGCGCGTATCCACGAGGGTAGGCGGTACCTCCACGTCGTGTATGGGATCGTGTTGCGGGCCATTGGTCGAGGCCGACCAGGGGCGGTGCGCATCGTAGGGCGACAGCCAGAAGAAGAACGGCTTGTTACGGGGCCTGGATTTCAGGAGATTAACCCATTGCGCTTCACCGCCTTCGCCATTTTGCGCCTGGTTCACCAGCAAGGTGTCGTAAGCGCGGCGCGTGTTGGGGCCTTCGTGCCATTTGCCGGCCAATGCGGTGTAATATCCTTCCTGTTTCAGAAGTTCGGGGAAGTATTTCAAATGTGCGGGCAACGGCGAATGCAACTCAGCCGCGCCCGTATTGTGCGGGTACCGGCCTGTGAGAATGCTCGTGCGGCTTGGACTGCAAGAGCTGGCTGTGAGGAACATATTAGTGAACTTGATCCCTTCAAGCGCGAGTTTGTTAAGGTTCGGCGTCTTCACTTTGCCGTTGCCATAAGCGCCGATGTCGTCCCAACTGATATCGTCACCGATGATGAATATGATATTGACCGGCTGCGCCGCCTGTGCGACGATGCCCGTCAAAAGCAATACAATCAGAAGAAGATAGCAGCGCGTCATGATTTCCTGTATTAGTTTAAAAAGACCAATGCACTCACAAAAAGTCATTTAACTATCAATTTTTCAAAAA
Source organism: Dyadobacter sp. (assembly GCA_035565435.1). GTDB lineage: Bacteria > Bacteroidota > Bacteroidia > Cytophagales > Spirosomataceae > Dyadobacter. The sequence goes on from DATMSL010000368.1 coordinate 4,863, forward strand.
AATTCATAAAAAATTTGCGTAGTTAAGTGGCTACATATAGATTTGTAGTTAAATAACTACGCAATGAACCTGAGACGAGATGTTTTTCAAGCCATAGCAGACCCCACCAGAAGGGCGATCCTGCTGCTGTTGGCGTCGCAATCCCTGACAGCAGGGGCGATCGCCTCGAACTTCGATACCGCCAGGCCGACGGTTTCCAAGCATTTGCAGATACTGACCGAATGCGAATTGCTGAAACAGGAGCAGACCGGCCGGGAAATTCACTATCACTTAAATCCCAACAAAATGAAAGAGATCGCAGACTTCATCGAGCCTTTCCGGCAAATGTGGGATGACCGGTTCAACAAGCTGGAATCCATCATGAAAAACTATCAATCCAAAAAGTAGCAGACCATGGAAATGAAAACGAAAATCAATGCTGAGGAAGGCCGGCAGGACCTGGTGATCACCCGGGAGTTTGATCTGCCGCTGGACTTGCTCTTCAAAGCGTACGTGGAGCCGGAAATCGTGGAGCAATGGATGGGTACCAAGGTGGTGAAACTCGAAAGCAAACCCCATGGAAGCTGGCAGTATGAAACGTCCGACGCGCAGGGTAATGTGGTATTGAGAACGAATGGTGTCATCCATGAATTTATGCCAGAAGAAAGGATCACGCGGACGTTTCAAATGGAAAACACGCTTTTCCCGGTGCAGCTCGAATTTCTCGTGTTCGAAAAGCTCACCGAAAACACCAGCAAGCTTACGATGCAGATTGTGTATAAATCACCGGCCGACCGCGAGGCCATGCTGAAACTGCCTTTTGCGAAGGGCATCAATATGGCGCACAACCGGTTGGAACAAGTTGTCAAACAATTAATATAAACTACCATGGAAAAGAGAAACAGAATTATTTACTGGATTTTTACCGCCTGGCTCGCCCTTGGAATGACTTCGACCGGCATTGTGCAGCTCATGAAAATGAAGGAAGAGGTGGATATGTTCGCACGCCTGGGCTATCCCGAATACCTGCTGACGATCATCGGTGTCTGGAAAATTTTGGGTGTGATAGCAGTACTTATTCCTAAATTCCCGCTTCTGAAAGAATGGGCGTATGCAGGGTTCTTCTTTTGCATGTCGGGCGCGATTGTGTCCCATATAGCACTCGGCGACCCGATCGGTGAAGTGGCGCCGCCGCTTTTGCTGCTCGTATTGACCATCATATCGTGGTATTTCCGTCCGGCAAGCAGAAGGCTGGCCCCTGTTCAACATTAAAAGCACTTTATCATGAATAGCAAAGTCGATGCATACGTAGTCCAGGCCGGACAATGGCGGGAAATCATAGAAGAACTGCGGACCGTCGCGACGGACTGCGGGCTGACGGAGGAGTTTAAATGGGGCAAACCCTGCTACTCCTTCGAAGGGACCAATATCGTGGTTATTCAGGGTTTCAAGGCCTATTGCGCATTGTTATTCATGAAAGGTTACCTGCTGAGCGATCCAGAAAATGTCCTGATCAAAACGGGCGAAAATACGAAGGTAGGGCGGCAGATTCGCTTTGCGACGGCGGAGGATGTCGTAGCGCTGGAACCGGTGATCAAAGCCTACATTCGCGAAGCGGTGCAAGCGGAGCAATCGGGTGTGAAGGTAACGATCGACAAATCATTACCCGCGCCGCCTGAATTGCAAAACGTTTTCGACGAAATACCCGCATTGAAAAAAGCATTCGATGCATTGACGCCCGGACGGCAGCGGGCATATATCATCTATTTCACTGCCTCAAAACAGTCCCAGACCCGCCAGCTCCGGATCGAAAAAAACATCGAACGGATCCTGAATGGCAAAGGTTTGAACGATTAGCATTTTTTACAGACTTTAATTAAAAGAAAAT
>DATMSL010000369.1:0-25835 GCA_035565435.1 Dyadobacter sp.
CGCCAACCGACCTATTATTACCGCGCTGTCAAGCGAACCTTTTGAATCGTTCCAATAGTAGATCCCGCCGATGTTGAGCAGCAGATTGACCTTCGCAGTATCCTCTTTTACAACCTTCAATTGCCCCAGCCAGGAGGAAAGTTTGGCGAAGGGTTGCCGGTCGACCCCAATACCACCTGCTGTGGGTTGGGCGCTCATAATATGACAATGGACCAGCACAAGGGATAGTACAAAAGCAGCTTTTCGCCTCATAGCGTAATTCGTTGATTTTGAGCGACTGTGTTCAGTTCTTTTCGGGAAGGCATCCCCAAATTACAATCTTTAAAAGGCGTTTCATACAATGGAAGCGAACAAATTTTGCGATAAAATGAAAGACTCAAGAAATGGCGAAATATCGTATTGAAAACACACAAAAAAATAATTCAACTAACTAATAATCAAACAATTAAATCTTGGCACAAACTTCGTATAGTAACCATATTATTTTACATAAGCTATCACCTATGCTCACAACAGATATGGACAAACTGCGAAAACACATCGAGGAGCTCACACCGGTCAGCGACGTTGAATTTGCGTACATCAGAACTTTCTTCACCTTCAAAAAAGTAAGAAAGCATCAGTTCCTGATACAGGCAGGCGATAAGGTATCCTGTGAATACTGGATCGCCAACGGCGCGTTTCGTGCTTTTTATACGGACGACACGGGCAAAGAACACATCTTGCAGTTTGCACTCGAAAACTCCTGGTTATCCGACTACAATGCGCTCTTTCATGAGACGGAATCGAATGTCAACGTAGTTTGCATGGAACAGGCGGAGGTGCTATGCCTTTCTCTTCTTGCCCGGGAAAAGCTGGCGGCGGAGCTGCACAAGATGGAGCGCTTTTTCAGGTTGAAAGTAACAACCGGATATACGGCCCAGCAGCACCGGATTATCTCACTGCTTTCCCAGAATCCCAAGCAACGCTACGAAGAATTTGAAAACCGGCACCCTGAAATTATCCGGAAAATTCCCAAAAAGTACATCGCCGAATACCTGGGCATCAGCCGCGAAACGCTTAGCCGCCTCTACCCCGCCAGTCGGCGGCAATAGATACCCAGGCGAGACGCCATCCGGCTAAATACGCAATGGTTCATGTGACGGCGGTCACAGAATAATAGTGATTTGGTTCAACCATTTGTTTCGCCGTTCCACTGAACTTTGCTCTCAGGAAAAGTAACCTGCGTGACAGCCTGATTACATAACAATGATAGCTGAAAACTATGAAAGCGTTGATCATCGGAGGAACGGGTGCCACGGGCAGGGACCTTGTGAATGTATTGCTGGCAGACCCTGATTATACGCGTATAGTTAGTTTCGTTCGCCGTTCGGCGGGCATTGTGCATCCGAAACTGACCGAGCACATTATCGACTTTAACGACCTCGATAATTTTGCCGCACACATTCATGGTGACGTCTGGTTTTCCTGCCTGGGAACGACGCTGAAATCGGCCGGTTCCAGGGAGCAGCAGTGGCGTATCGATTTCGAACTGCCATTGAAATTCGCGCACATTGCCAGACGAAACGGTGTGCTCAGGGCAGTGCTGCTGTCGTCTTACGGCGCTTCATCGGCTAGCAGCGTACATTACCTGAAAATTAAAGGGCAATTGGAGGAGCAGATCGCCAGCCTGACGTTCGAACAGTACATCATTTTCAGGCCCGGCCATCTGCTGCGGAGCAAAACCGACCGACCGGTAGAGCGTTTCACAACCGGCCTGCTTGTTTTGATGAACGGGCTGGGACTTTTGAGGAAGTACCGGTCGCTCCCCACCTCCACACTCGCACAAAAGCTTGGTAAGGCCCCCAAGATGCTTGCTGCGGGAGTGCATGTGATCGAGCTGGATGAAATCTTCTCGTTTTGAAACCTATTTAAAAGCAAATCTATGAGCCAAACGCTAAAAACATTCAGACGCATTGTAACCGGGCACGACGCGGACGGTCATGCGGTGATCGTTTCGGATGCGCCGCCCGCACGTACGCAGCTGGTAGGCGGCCCCGGCGGCCCTACTTTCGTCGAGGTATGGCATACCCTGGAAACACCTGCATTGATCCATCGCCAACCCGACGACTCCGACGAGGTCGGCCTGGTGCTGCCGCCGCCGAAAAACGCTACGCGTATACGGGTCATCGAATTCCCGCCGGAAGGAGAAGAAATCCGCCAGCTGACCGGTGCCGACGCCGCCGCGAAATTTAAATCGATGGGCGACGAGGGTGCCTCGACGTCCGCCGCCGGTGCGCCCCACCCGCTCATGCATCGCACGCAAACCGTCGACTACGGAATCGTGCTCGAAGGAGAAATTACGCTGGTGCTCGATCGGGCCGAAACCATCATCCGGACCGGTGATATCGTGATCCAAAACGGGACGAACCACGCCTGGGCGAACCGCTCCGGTAATCCGTGCCGAATGGCATTTGTGCTGATCGACGGAGAATTCTCCCATTCATAATGCCTCATATCTATTAGTCACCATGCGTCTCAAACCATTACCCCCCGACAGCCTCAGCCCCGACCTGCGCTTTGTGCATGATGAAATCGCCCGCCTGGTATCCGCCAGCCAGGGCGAGGTGAAAATGCTTGACGAGGACGGCGCATTGCTGGGCCCGTTCGCTCCTATGCTGCATTTCCCGCAATTCGGCGTTCCGGCGCTAAGCTTTTTGAGGACACTCGACACACACGCCACATTGTCGAAAACGGTCCGTGAAGTTGCCATTCTTACGGTAGGAGGCTTGTTTGGGGCGAAATTCGAGCTTTATGCCCACGAAATTATGGCCGAAGCTTTCGAATTAGCGCCGGATGTAATCGCATCGCTGGCCGCCTGCGGCCAGCCCTATGGCCTGACCGCCCAGGAAGCCGTCGCACACAACATCGCCAACTGTCTCGTCAAAGGCCGCATTGTCCCCGACTCGACCTACCGGCACGCCGTCGGCCTGATCGGCCGCGAAGGAGTCGCCGAGTTGTACTTCCTGATTGCCGGGTACAGTCTGATTGCCGTGATCCTGAACGGCTTCGACATGCCCGCACCGGTGAGGGAGTTGTAAGTGAGATTTTTCTAACCCTGTTTATTTAATATTCCATTCAAAAAGATGAAAACAACAAGTCTGATGCTCCTTTCGGCTGCATTCGCACTCTCGGCCATGGCTTCGTGCACGCAAAACGACCACGTCCCTGCGCATACCTACGTACTCGTGCATGGCGCGTGGCAGGCGCCTTACGTGTGGAATGAGGTTAGCGCCCAATTGACCAGTTCCGGCAACAAAGTGATTGTAGTGGAGCTGCCCGGCCACGGCTCCGATCAGACCGCACCGCACCTGTTGTCTCTCGACGTTTACCGGGATAAGGTAGTTCAGGCCATCAATACGGCGAATGGTAAGGTCATACTGGTTGGGCACAGTATGGGCGGAATGGTGGTCACCCATGTGGCAGAGAAGGTACCGTCCCAAATCGAAAAGCTGGTTTACATCGGCGCGTTCCTTCCGGCCAACGGCCAGTCGCTGCTGGAACTGTCCAACACCGATCCCGATTCCAAACTCGGGCCCGCATTGAGCCAATCCGCCGACAAGCTGTTACTGAATGTGAACCCGGCCGAACTTATCAATCTTTTCATCCCGGACGGCACGCAGGCTGCCAAGGATAAGGTAGTTGCCAACTACCGCGCCGAGCCCGCCATTCCATTTACCAACACCGTGGCATTAACCAGCGCAGGCTTCGGATCCGTGGAAAAGGTGTATATCAAAACCCTTCAGGACATTGTGATCTCCCCGGGACTGCAAGACCGCATGATCGCCGCCGCCGGCATTAAAACAGTCTATGAAGTGAATACCAGCCACTCGCCTTTCCTTTCCCAGCCTAAATCCGTGGGAGATTTGCTGGAAAAAGTGGCTAAGTGACCGGTAAATCCGGCACCTGTCAAATCGTATCGCCGACAATCGTGAATACCGCATTATAACGTTCCCTGACGTTGCTCATGGCCATCCCGACTTTTTTCAATGCAGCGTCATAACCGGCATTTACTTCCAGCAAACGTTCGGTGATCTGTTTGGCGTTGGTTTGCTCGATTTCAAAGGTCCAGTCCGACAGGCCCAAATCGTAGTACATCTGGCCCTTGATCGTGTCCTCGGGCTGGCGCAGGTAGAAGCAGGGCGTACCATTGGCGGCGGCGATGATCGGCGAATGGCATTCGAAGCTCAGCACCGCTTGCGCTCTCTTGTAAAGGGATGCTGCCTCGTCGGGCAGCCAGTAGCCATGTTTCACGATGTAAGGCTTTACGTCATCGGGCAGCGGGTTGATCAGCAGCTCGTCCATAACGTCCAGCTGATAGGTCATTTCCGGGCATACCACCACTTTCCCATTGGTTTTTCGTACCCAGGCCACCATCGCCTCGCGTAGTTTTGCATGATCGATTTCCTTCCATTTGTCGTTCAACTCGTCTACTTCGCGGATGCGTTCGGCGCTCCATCCCGCATTGTTGGGCCTGATCTTGTAGTAGGGCGTCCGCCTTAGCCGGGGAATGACGCAGATGAATTTCCGATCGGCCAGCTTATTGTCGGCAATAAATTTCGCAGCGGCGGCGTCGTCGTGAATGTCCATCGCAAACGTAGCATCCGGCGCGAATGCGATATGCTTTCCTTCCAAGCCAGCTTCTTTCAGCTTCCCGATCGACGCCGTTTCCCGGGTGAAAATGAAGGATGCGTTTTGAATGATCCTTTTCAGGTCGGGCGTCACGTCCTGGATAGTCACCCCGAAAATCCCGAACGGCTTTTGGGTCTGCTTTTGCCAGCTGTCCAGGTAATCGGCCGCCACTACCGACGGGCCCGAGCCATGGAGGAAGAAATCCGCGGCCGAAAATGCTTTTTTTACTTCGTCGGATTGTGGTTCACCTTCCTTACTAACTTGGCCGTGAATAATTTGCAAATCGGGATAATGCTTTTTGAGCATACCTTCGGCGAAGTCGCTTTTACTTTTTTTCCAAAGGATCAGCTTCGCCTGCGGCAGCCGCTTTTTAAGCAATGCGATGAGCCCGGGCGTGTGGGCGATATCACCGATGTTGACATCCTGCCAGCCCGAGACAAACAGGATCGTGGGGTCGGCCTTGGCTTGCGCCATTTCGCCCAGCATAATTACCCCCGCCAGGGCAGCGGCATTTTTTATAAAATCTCTTCTGTTTTTCAAATGCATGATTAATAGCTATTTAAAGTTCTTTTTTAAACCTAACCCAGATACTGCCCCATCAAGGCCATGGTTTCCTTCTGGCGCTTGTGCACGAATGCCAGCGCCTTGTCCACCTTCTGCGAGGTCGCTTTCTTGTTGGTCAGCATGTCCAGCACGGCAGGCACTAGGCGGTCGATATCATCGGGCTTGTCGAGGTCGAAAAGCCACTCGCCGAGCCCGATGTCTTCCCACATGATACCCTTGCTGGTTTGCTCCTCAAAACGGCAGACGATCGCCGGAATGCGGTTGCCGATGCACATAATGGGTGAATGCATTTCGATGCCAAACAGCCCTGCCGAACGTACATAGGTACTAATCGCCTCGTCGGTAAGCCAGTACTCCGTCCGCAGCACGGTCTTTTGTTTTACATCCTCGGGCAGCGGGTCGAAGAGCATTTCTTTGCCGATCCGCATCTGTGTCTCATTTTCGGGAACGATCAGGATTTTGTAGGGGGTCTGACGGGCCACGGCGGTAATGGCGGCACGGATCGGTGCATTGTCATGCTCCTTCATGGCCTCGTTGCGGGCGTGCTTGCCGGCGTTGGGCTTCTGATTCTTCCGGGGCAGCTCCCACCACGGCGTGAAACGCAGCTGCGGGATCACGCAGACGAACTGGCCGTCTTTCAGATCATGATTTTTCAGAAATGCAGTGGCTTTCGCATCGTCTTTCAAATCCACCGCAAATGCGCCATCAGGACAAAACGCCATGATGGGCGATGTTACCCCTTTTTCCCGGGCAAATGCGAGCGAGGCCGAATCGCGGAACAAGGCAAAGTGCGCTCCCGTCATAATCGAAATATCTTCCGGCTTGAACTTCCAGCGGTCAGCAGGCAGGCCGTACACACCCGGAAATGTAATACCATAAATGCCGTACGGTTTGCCGGTTTGCTCCTTCCATAATGCCAAATCTTTGCCCCGCACCAGAGAAGGCCCCGAGCCGTGCAGCATGAATGCGCATTCGGCAAATGCCTTTTTGACATCGGCTTCCGAGGTAATGATTTTCAATTTGGGAAAGCGTTTGGCAAGCATCTGGTCCACGCCTTTGCCGATATCGACCGGCCATAAGCGAACTTCCACGTCGGGATAATATTGCTCCAACAACGTGATAACGCCCGGCGTGTGCCCGATGTCGCCGATGTTCTCAACCTGCCACGACGACCGGAGCAGCAGGCTGCGCTGCGCCGACTGACCGAACGCTTCCAGCCCCGCCGCGAGGCCTGATAACAATGCACTGTATTTCAGGAATGATCTTCTGGATTGCATGTGGTTAAGAGTTTAGAGTTGAGAGCTTAAAGCTTAGAGCTTAGAGCCTAATTCATTGATTTAAAACACTACACAACCCTACCGGTAACCGGGGTTCTGCTCAAATTTGGCGCCGGTATTGGCATCGATCACCTTTTGCGGAATGGGCCAGTAACGGTTGAAGTCCTGGATAGTCGAGCCCGACGACGGGCCATTCGGGACTGAAGGTACCGAATTGTACTTGCGCACCCTGTCCACGAGCCTGCCCATGCGGATAAGCGTACGCAGGCGGGGTTCCTCCACCACCAGTTCACGTGAGCGTTCGTCGAGAATGAAATCTTCGGTCACGTCGGCAGCGGCGATCAATTTGGCTTTGGCCCGCGCACGGACGACGTTCAGGTCCGCGGCCGCCATGGCTTTATCACCTTTCCTGAAATAGGCCTCGGCGCGCAGAAGATATGTTTCCGCGACCCGCATCCGGCTGAAATCCTTCACCGAATTACCACTCAGGTTGTTGTTGCCCATCGGCGTCCCTTCGATTTTCCGGATGTAGGGATAGTATTGCCGCAAGGTATCCAGTACAAATTTAGTCGGCGTGCCGTCCGACTTGGTGGTGTAGAGCTGTCCGTCCGCTCCCCTTTTGGTCACAATCGGCTTGCCGAAATACTCCTTGTCGGCTGCATTGTTGTAATAATAAGTCCTGCGGATGTTGTAGGCTGAATTGCGGATATCGTTCGGATCGAGTTTCCAGATGTCGTACTTGATATAGTTGGTCGGTGAATTTACGCCGATACCACGCCCAAGGCTGTCGGAAGGCAAATTGGCGCTGCCGTTGGGAGACTGGATTTTGTCGTATTCCGGTCCCCAGTAACGGATACTGATATTGGCCAGCGTAGGCGTAGAATAGCCGCCGGGTGTGAAATTCTCGAACTGCCAGGCCCACATCACCTCCTTGTTACCCGACGATTTGTTGATCTGCCCGTCGGCGAAAATATCGGAAAACACATCGCCCGGCCGCGCGCTGGCTTTTCCGAACCGCTGGGTCATCAACTGATAATCACCGGCTTCCTTACTGATCACTTTGGTAGCCGCGGCAATGGATTTATCATAGTAGGAATCATCTTTCTTTTCCATACCCAATGAAATATAAACCTCGCTTAGCAAATGAAAAGCCGCGGCCCGGGGGATTCTCCCGTCCGGCACCTCCATCGCCAGCAGCGCCGATGCCTCTTCCAGATCCTGCACGACGAACTCCAGCACCTCCACGCGTGCGTTACGCACGAAATCGAACTTCGGCTCAACGATCCGCTCTTTCACAATGGGCACCCCTCCGTAGACATTCGCCAGAAAGTTGTAGGTGTAAGCCCTGAAAAACAACGCCTGCCCTTTGATATTGGCCCGGGCGGCATCCGCTATTTTCAGGCCTGGATCATCTATATTATCCAGGATAAGATTCGCCCGGACGATCATCTGCTTAAATGCCCAGTCCCAGTAAATGACCGTCGCTTCCAGGTTGGAGTTCAGCAGACTGTAATCTTTGTTGCCGCGCGAGTCGTTCCGCCCCCATTGGCTTTGGTCGGTGCCCACGGTCATGTATTCAAAATTGTTGGAAGCAATGCTGTGCTCCTGCCGGGCGCCTTCATAAAGCGACACCACGGCCGCATCGTATCCCGCTTCGTTGACGAGCAGGTTTTCCGGGCTGAAACGGTCCAGCGGCACTTCGTCCAGGTACGACTCCTTGCAGGCGGTAGTCAGCCCGAGCGCGCACAGGGTGAGCAAAGAGGTAATGTATCTTTTCATAATCAATAAGGTTTAAAACGAAATATTGAGCCCGGCAATGAATGTTTTGAGCAAGGGACCATTCTCCTCCGGCCCTCTGCCGCCCTTACCGAATTCGGGGTCCCAGCCTTTCCATTTGGTCCAGGTCGCCAGGTTTTTGGCGCTCACGTACACTTGCAGCGAGCCTATTTTCACTGCTTTCAAGAGCTTTTCCGGAATGTTGTAGGATAGCGAAACGTCTTGCAGGCGTGCAAAGCTGCGGCTCTCGTAAAAACCATAACCGAGTGGATTGCGGTAGTTGATCCTGGGTCGCGTATTGATCGGGTTGGCCGGCGTCCAGTAAGGAACGTCCAGGAAATTGGCCTGGTCATAGAAGTTTGTACCCGGGTTCAGCATATCCATTCGGGTATAGCCGCCCTGACGGATATTGAATGCCACCGACAGGCTAAGCCCCTTGTAGCTCCACACATTGGTGATGCCCAAATTAAACTTCGGCTGCGCATTGCTGATCACCGTCCTGTCCTGCGGGGTGATTTTCCCGTCGGGCACGCCATCCGGGCCGCTGATATCCTTGAAGCGGATGTCGCCCGGCTTTGCGCCCGGAATCAGGCTCAGGTCGTCGCCGGTTTGGAAAATACCGTCGAAAACGTAGTCGTAGTTGCTCAGCAGCGGGTGCCCGATGAACCAGCCGCTGGCAATGTCGTCGTCTTCACGGCCGTCGTTGTTCACGTCGCGGCCAGTGAGTTTTACAATTTTATTCCGGTTAAATGAAAAGGCAATGCTGGTATTCCACGCAAATCCCCCTCGCTGGATATTGGTACTTTTCAGGTCTATTTCAAGGCCGCGGTTTTTGGTCTGGCCCACATTCCGCAGGAACTCCTCAAAGCCGTTGGTATTAGGAATGGCCTGTTTGAGCAGCAGGTCGTACGTCCGCGTCCAGTAATAATTCACCGAAGCGCTGATGCGGCTGTTGAACGCCTGCACATCGGCCCCGATATTCGTGCTTTCCGAAGTTTCCCAGCCCAGGTTGGGATTCGCCAGGCTGCTGGGGCTCAATCCCACAGCCGTGCTGCCACCGTCGCCGAACACGTAATTCTTTTGCTCGACCTGGCTCAGGGAAGAATATTCGTCCACGCCCCGGTTCCCGTTCCGGCCCCAGGAAGCCCGTATTTTCAGAAAATTTATTTCCTTCAAATCCCGCATAAACGCTTCCTCCGTTACATTCCAGCTCAATGCAGCCGCGGGAAACACCCCGAACTTGTTCCCCGCCCCGAAGGCCGAAAAACCATCGCGGCGCATGCTCACCGTAGCCAGGTACTTGCCCGCAATGGAGTACCCCAGCCGGGCCATGCTCGAAAGCTGGCGGTTTTTAATGGCACCCGAATTGATATTAAACCCCTCCCCGATTTCCAAAGCATTGTAACCTAATGCGTCGTTAAAAATGTTCTGGCTCGAAAGCGATGAAAACTCATCCTTCTGTTCGTAGGCGCCATAAAGCAAAGTCACGTCGAGACTCTGGCGGGGGGTGATCTGCTGTTTATAGCTGACGATGTTTTCTATCGTAATGTTCTGCTTCTCGCCGTGGCGCTTCGAACCGGAGCCGAGCCGGTTCAGGGGTTCGTACGACGGGTTATACTTGAATTCCTTCGAATCGGTGCGTGTATACGCGACATTGAGTTTATAAGAAAGGCCTTTCCAGATGCGCACGTCGGCAAAACCATTGGCAAACAATGCGTTGGTGATCGATTTCCGGTCATTCAGCGTATAGCCCAGCAGCGGGTTGGCTACCAGACCGATGTCCTGCGGCAGCGGACGGGGTGATCGGCCATCAGCCAGAAAAAGACTGGCATAGGGACTCAGGTAGGTCGTTGCTAAGAGGTCTGCGCGCACACCCGAGTCGTCGCGCGAGGTAAATCCGGAGTTCACGCCCAGTTTCAGCCAGTCGGTAGCATCTACCGAAAGGTTGAGCCTGCTGGAAATCCGGCTGAAATTATCGCCTTTCACCGGCGACTTTGCTTTCAGGTAACCGCCGGAAAAGAAATAGCTCGTGCGGTCGGTTTTGCCGGATACGCTTAGCTCGTAATTCGACATCGGCGCCGATTGTTTGATTTCCTCAAAAGGTTTGATCGACCGCCCCGCAGTCCTATTTTCCAGCTCCACCGGCTGAAATGGCACCGCTCCGCCGTCGGCGATTTCCGCGTCTTTGCGGGCGGCCAGGTATTGCTCCGCATTCAGGAGTTTAGGCAAAAATGCATAGTCGGAAGCTCCTGCGTAGGTATTGAACGAAAACACCGGCTTGCCCGACTTGCCCCGCTTGGTAGTAATCTCGATCACTCCGTTAGCCGCCAGCGAGCCGTAAATGGCCGTCGAACTAGCGTCTTTCAGCACGTCGATCGACTCGATATCGCTCGGATTGATATCGGCCAGGCTTCCGCCGGCGTAGATAATGCCGTCCAGGACAATGAGCGGGTCCGTGCTTGCGGAAATGGAGTTGGTACCCCGGATCTTGATGTTGCCCACCTGGCCGGGGCGGCCATTATCGGTCACCTGCACGCCGGCTGTCGTTCCGCGCAGCATCTGCGAGGCATTCGTATTGGGTTGAAGCCTCGTTTGCTCCACATTCACACTCGCGATGGCGCCGGTCAGGTCACGCTTCTTGACGGTGCCATAGCCCACCACCACCACCTCCTCCAATGCTTTGGTATCGGGTTTCAGAACCACATTCACCTGCGTCCGTGATCCGATTTCCAGCTCCTGCGGCAGGTAACCCACGAAAGAAAACACGAGAAAGCCAGCCTCCTGAGGGATTTCCAGGCCGAATTTGCCATCCACGTCCGTCACGGTTCCCGATTGCGTACCTTTTACTACCACGCTCACGCCCGGCAGCCCGGCTCCGGCCTCGTCAGTAACGGTTCCCTCCACCCGGCGTTCCTGCGTACGCAATGGCGAAGTACCAGGATTGGACAAAGGCATAATACCGCCCGATTTTGGCTCAGGTTCCGCCCGCGAGAGGATAATCTGCCTTCCTGCCACCACATAACGCACCTGTACGGGTTTCAGGATCAGGTCCAGCACTTCGCCCAGGCTACGGTTGTCGGCATTTAATGTAACCCGCTGCTGGATAGGCACCACCTGCGGACTGTACGAGAATTTGATCTCGGCCTGTTTCTCGATCAGGTGCAGCACCGATTTGAGGCTTTTTCCCTGAACGGTAATGGATATACTCCGGCCCAGCAGCTCCTGCCCCGCGGCACTTCGCGCCCAGGAGAGATGGATCATTCCAAGCACCAGCAGCATGGGCCCCACGGTGCTCCTCATGCATTTGAATGCATAATGTGCGGCAAGATTTTTCATAGAGAATAGTTTAGCTGTCCCGCAGCATGGCGGGAGATTTGAAATACACTAAGATTCACCAGTTACCGGCACTCGCCGCCATGAATGACTACCTGGCCGTCGAGCTTCTGGTAATCCGCATTGATGGTCGTACAAATGACGCGGAGCTTCTCTTCAAAAGTTTCGGTTTTAAGCGAAGCGCTGAGCTGGCAATTTTTCAACTGCTCCTTATTATAAAGAATGGAAATGCCGTACGCACCTTCCAAATCGCGGATGACCTCGCTAACCGGCACGGCATCGTATTCGAAGGAAGGCATTTGCCTGGTCGCGCTGAGCACCTTCGGTTCCGGGACAATCGACTTGCTGAACTCCCCGGCTTGCCTCGAAAACACAGCCTGCTGGTTGGGCAGCAGCAGTAAACCGCTCGTTGATTGCAACTTACCCTTCTCTACACCCCCGTCATCTTTGGAAACCGACACCTGGCCGGACGACACATTCACGAGCACTTTTGCCTCGGCATCAAACGCCCTCACCGTAAACTGGGTCCCCAGCACGCGGGTCATCACCTCATTGGCATACACCAGAAAAGGCTTCCGAACATCGCGGGTGACTTTGAAATCTGCCTCGCCGGATAGGTAAACTTGCCTTACAACCGCGCCGAACGACGGCTCGAAGCTGATCCTGCTGCCCGGCGCGAGTTTCACCACGGAGCTGTCGGGCAGAACGATCGTCTCGACGGCATTACTTTGGTTGATGCGCTCGGTGTATTGGCCGCTAACTTCGGCTACCCGGGTGGCGTAGTAGCTTTGAGAGCCCTGCCTGCCGAGCCACCAGTAGGCAAACAGGCCGCTCAAAAGCAGGAATACCGCCGCCGCAACCCATCGGGAATAACCGATGCGGTGCACCGGCGTGTTGTGCCGGTGGTTCGTTTCCCTGATCCTGGCCAGGAGGGTTTCAATCGCCTCGTCAGAAATGACGTGTTCGGCATATTGGCTGAGTCCCTGCCGGATGGATTCCAGCAAGTACACTGCCCTGCTCCATTCCGCCAGATTGGGCGGGTTCCCGGCAAGCCACGCGTCCCACAGCTGCGCCGTTTCCGGAGTAGGCTCCAACTGATGACTGACGAACTCGTCCGAGAGCAGAAAATCGGCAGTGACGTAATTATCCAGTGAATGGTCCAAGGTACAATGCTTTGTGCTGGTTCATACATAGATGACGGAAGCCGCAAATAGTACTCAGTTTAACCCAAAAAAATATTAAAAAAGTGAATAACGGGAAGGATAATCCAGCCACGAAGCTTCTCAACGGCACGAAATACGAGGTTTTTGGCTGATTGGGTATTCATTTGCAGGATCTCGCCGATCTGATTGTAATTCAGATTTTCGATAAACCGCAGCTTGATCGCCTCCTGCTGGCGGTGCGGCAGTTTGGCGATAAGGACATTCAGTTTGTCTTGCCGCGACACGGCCATATCGAGCTGTTCCAGAATTTCAAAATCGTCGGGATCGAAAATATCCGCATCGATTTCCGACAGCGGGGTAAAAGGCCGTTCCTTGCGTTCCAGTAAATGTATAATGCGGGTTTTCAGTGCTTTGAGCAGATAGTACTTTACGTGCACCGGAACCGAAAGCCGCTCGCGTTTAATCCACATTTCGGTAAAAACATCATGGATACAGTCCATCACAAAAGCATCGGATGCAGCCACCAGGCTGGACCCGTAACGGTACATATCCTTGATATAGAGACGATAAAGTTTCGTATAGGCTTCTGCATCGCCATCCTGAAACATCTTCCAGAGCTCTTGTTCGGTTAATTCAGGCAACGCGGATGGGTCGGGTTAGTTTAAAAGGTCGGGGCCGGCCAGGCATCAGCCGGCCAGTCCGCATTAAGAGACGCCGGATCTCCCTATTTACTCTGACTGCCCGCCTTCTCTCTTTCCCATCCGGGAAGTCGGTAACCACCTGATAATGCTTTTGCATTGCTCACAAAGCCGCTGGTGACATTTCCGGCGCTTTAATTTTAACCAAAGTGAAAATCTTGTCGGACAGGTTATCCGTAATTTGTAGCGTTTTCGCCCTCACATCGATCCGGTGAATACAAAACGTTACTTTGTTGCCCAATCAACTGTTCAGGTTATGTCCGAAAAAAACGAAATCGTCGCACGCCATTTGAGGAAGTTCGACGCATTGACAGATCAAGATATTGCAGAAAGTCAGCCATTCTGGAAACCCAGAAAGATCAAAAAAGGCGATTTCTTTAACATGCAAAGCATGGTTTGTAACGATCTTGGCCTGGTGGTGAAAGGGATTTTCAGGATATATTACCGTGATCCGCAGACAGACAGGGATAAGAACCTCTTTTTTTTCTCGGAAAATCAATTCGTGGTTTCATTCAGAAGCTTCATTTCCCGCAATCCCTGCTGGTATTTCATAGAGGCCTTGGAAGATTCGGAAATTGTATTTATTTCCTACAAAGATCTCAATGGCCTCTATGAAACGAACCCCAATTGGGGGAAATTCGGGAGGTTACTCGCGGAGCTGTTTTTTTCCTATGCGCAGACCCGTACGGAAGAATTCATGTTCTTTTCCCATGAAGAGCGTTACCTGAGGCTGTTGGAAGAGCATCCCAACATCGTCGAGCGGATCCCCGCTTACCACATTTCCTCCTATCTTGGCATCACCAACCCATCGCTCAGCCGTATCAGAAAACGCGTCAAAAGGTGATGAAAAGTGGGGCAAATCTGCCTATTCTGCGGCCATATGCGTGGCAGTTTTGGCCAGGCGAAATGCCGAGAGCAAATAGTAGAATGCCCCGAAAGCGGCGTAACCCGCCAGACTGCTAATACCCATCGTGGGGTCATGGGCGAGCGCAATGAAAGAAATGCCGCCGGCAACAGACTGCCCACCACTGATAATCATCGGCCATTGCCCGCCCAGTGATTTCCGGCGGCGTACCCCAAGCATGAGCTGGATCACCCCGGTGAGGATCGCCCAACAACCAAAAACCTCCAACGTTTCGGGAATACCCCGGCGCAGGGCAATACCGACGGCGATCGTCGCGATGACGCTGATCCCCGCATTTACATACTGAGGACCCTTTGAAATACTACGCCGGTTGGCGCGGATATCTAGTAATGTACCTACTACGTCCCACGCGGGGTAAACGATCAGCAGGAAGGTCGCGATGCCTGGGGATGATTTGGCAAAAAGCACGACAAGCGTCACCCAAATGACCGAAAAGGCCGCGCGAATCAAATAGAGGCTGCGTAATGACCGGGCGGTTGTAATGGACTGCTTGTCTGTAATTACCCGGGAATGAATTGGAGCTGACATAATCTTCGTCTTTAAATGTTTTGTTGCTCCAAAATTGCGCGGTTCGGTGCAGTAAAATTTTCACCTAAGTTAAAATGCGGGAAACTTTCCGGTTATCGCTTCGCAATGACAGGATCGACGGAGTAAGAACTACCCCTTTGCTCTCTCCGGATGTTGTAAACAAAACGCTTTTCGTCAATCGTCAGAATTACCTTTGCAGTGTCGCCTATCACCGGGGAAATATCGAAGTACCTTCTATATTGGCCGTGGCTCGTAAACTCCTGATAAACAATTTTGTCCCGGTAGTCCGCTATTTCGATCTTGTATCTCAGGCTCCCGGGGTTATTGACCGCCAGCCGGACTTTCCCTGCCGAATTGATGGTAACTCCAAACTGATAGGAAGCGTTAATGACATCCCCGTTGTGCATTTCCGTCGCAGGAGGCAGATCCTTCCTGACGGGTTCAGCAGGAAGCTCCTCGGTTTTCAACCTTGCGATAATGAGTTGATTGGTTGAAATTTCGGCCAGCAGTTTGTTAAGGCGTCGTTGGTTTCGCTTGTTTTGCCTGATCCATTTGTCAGGCATATCTTCTTCATAAAGCAGGACATGATCTTTGCCAAAGAACTGCACTCGTGTATTCCGGGACTTGGCATCCGTTAATACCCGCCAGTATGAGCCGGATGAATCGGCCTTTGCGCCCGGATGGCCAACGGGTGCAGATTGTGCTTGTGCATATTCTCCGAAATGCAGGGATTGGAGAAGCAGAATTGAGAGAAGTAAGTTACGCATGACGCTGTCAGTGAGTTGGTTGAACTTTGTACCGGATTCCGGAAGCGAATAAGCGCAACATTTTCATTGCAAATCAGGATTTTAGACGTACGACGCAATCCGGCACCCACACCACAGAAAACAGCACGGCAGCACGTGAAGAAAGCCCACCGGCATGTCAACCGGGTCCGTCATACGTTTAGGAGGCAAATCGTGTCGTTGGGCGAAAGATTGGACACCAGAGCTACTGAATCTTTACTTTTAGGTTTCCAAGATCCAAATACGAAGCAATGATCCGCGTCTCTTCTATCAAACCACCCAAAGAGCTATGGGCACAATGCCTTTTCTGGCTATGCTTTTTCCTCTTTGAGTGGCTCAATACCGGCGCCTACCTGGACAATTTCCAGCAAAGCCTCTGCCAGATCAGCGTGCAACTGCCATTGCTGATTGTGGCAGGCTACTGGCATTTGCTGGTTACTGTACGCCGCTTTCTGCTTCATGGGCGCATGACCGCATTCTGGCTTTCGCTCGTTGGCGGTTTGTTTGTATTCGGCGTACTCCGTCGCGTGATCAGCTACAAATGGATTTATCCGCTCTACTATCCGGCTGCCCTCGAAAAGCCGTTCTGGTACGCGCCCAAAATCCTGGCCGAAGCCATGCAGCTGCATCTGGTGGTGGGGCTTTTTGTGGTGGTGGACCTGATCAGGCATGCGCTCCGGCAGCAGCAGCTGAGCGAAACGTACCGGCGCGAAAAGGTCTCGGCGGAGTACCAGTTGCTGCAATCCCAGGTGCAGCCGCATTTTTTATTCAATACACTGAATAACCTCACGTCTGTCTCCATTCAGCAACCCGACAAAATGCCGAACCTGTTGCAGCGCCTGGCCGGATTACTGAGCTATCAATTGCATGAAAGTCATCGCGACAAAGTGCCGCTATCCAAAGAAATTGCCTATTTAAAAGATTATATTTCGCTCGAACAGCTCCGGTACGGCGAGCGGCTGGACATTCAGATGAATTTCAATTACCTCGCAGGCACTGCGCACGTGATGGTGCCGCCGATGCTCCTGCTGCCTTTTGTCGAGAATGCATTTAAACATGGCGCCGCGCAGACGGAAGGACAATGCTGGATACAGATCAATCTGTCGCTCAACGACAAGCGGCTGATATTTTCGGTTGAAAACTCGGTGCAGACGGATGCTCCGGTCCCGTTTCGGTCAGGATTGGGGCTTACCAATCTGAAAAAGCGGCTGGAAATCCTTTTTGCCGAGAACTACGAACTTGTAACGATGCCCGAAGAAGGGCAGTTTTTAGCAGTTTTAAAATTCAATAGCAACTAATGGCGATCCGATGTTTTGTGCTTGACGACGAACCGCTGGCTACCGACCTGATGCAGGATTATATCGGCCGGCTGCCCGATCTCGAACTGGTGGGGGTTTGCAACAGCCCTACCAAAGGTTTGCAAATGCTCCAACAACTGCAAGTCGACGTCGTTTTCCTGGATATTCAAATGCCCCGGCTCACAGGCTTCGATTTGCTGCGCCCGCTCGGATATAGGCCGAAGGTTATATTCACCACGGCATTTCGGGAGTACGCATTGGAAAGCTATGAGTTTGATGTGCTCGACTTCCTGGTCAAGCCGATCTCCTTCGAAAGGTTTCTGCAATCGGTGGGTAAGATCTACCGGTTCTCGCCCAATCCGGCCGTGCAACAGGAGCTGCCGCAGCCGGTTAGTCCGGTGCGCGAGTACCAGTATTTCAAGGTGGATAAGGAAATGGTAAAACTGTTCCTGGATGAAATTCTCTGGATTGAAAGCCTGAAAGATTACGTGCGGCTCCACACGCGCTCGGGTCCGCTGGTGTCCTATTTAAGGATCAGCTACCTGGAAGAAAAACTACCGCCGGACCGGTTTATTCGCATTCACAAGTCATTCATCATCTCGCTCGATCACATTCAGGCGATTAGTGCAAACTACATCCGGATTAACAACGAAGAAATCCCGATCGGCCGGATTTACAAAGCCAGGCTGGACAAGCAGCTGCAAAATGCCACCGATCCCGGCTCGGTTTAACCGTCCGTAAGCAAGCGGCCTACGGACGGTTTCTGTTTTCACTGTTAAATCGTCTTCTCCAACTCAGGTTTAAACGGCTGGTTGTAAAACCTGCGCCCTTTGTTTTTGTACAATGCATTGGCAACCGCACCGAACACCGGCGGGAATGGCGGCTCTCCCAGCCCGGTCGGGTCTATGTCGTTTTGTACGAAATGCACTTCTATTTTCTTTGGGGCCTCGTTGTGCCGAATGAGCCGATAGTTATCGAAGTTGGTCTGCTGGGCCGCGCCGTCTTTGTGGGTGAGCGCACCGTAAAATGCATTGCCAATGCCGTCCACCACCGCGCCTTGTACCATATTGGTGGCAGCCTCGGGATTCACCACGATCCCGCAATCCATGGCGCTGAAAACACGCTCCACGTAAGGTTGGCCGTCGCGGGTGACCATATCTACGATGTGTGCGGCGTAGGAGTTGTGGCAGAAATAGGCGGCCACACCCCGGCTGTACTTTTCGCTGCCGGGTTTGCCCCAGCCCGATTTGTCACGAACCAGTTCCAGCACGCCTGCATAGCGGTCGGCATCGTAATCATTGTTTTTGCCAACCGGGTTTTCCTTCGCCCTTTTCAAAAGCTCCAACCTGAACTGGATCGGGTCCTTGCCCATTGCTTCGGCCACTTCGTCGAGGAAAGATTGCTCGGCGGCCGCATTGAAATTCGATCGCGGCGCGCGGAAAGCGCCGATGGTCACATTGGAAGGAATCTGCCAGCCTTCCGCCAGGTAATTATCCACCGCACCTGCCGGAAAACGGTTTGCATGAATCGGATGCTCGGGTATGCCTCCGCCTTTGACATGAAATCCGATCAGCTTCTTGTCTGCGTCGAGCGCCGCGCGATAGGTGGCCGTGTACATGGGTCGGTAGATGCCGTAGGTCATGTCGTCCTCCCGGGAGTATATCAATTTCACCGGCGCCTTCACCTTCCTCGAAATCAAAGCTGCTTCGGAAACGTAATGGTTATAAGCTCTGCGGCCGAACCCGCCGCCCATCCGGGTCATTTGTATTTCAATTTTCTCGGGGGGGAGATTCAACAGCTTACTGATCGTCGGCTCTATCCAGCCGGGAGATTGCAATGGTCCCACGAGCAGCGCTTTTTCGTCGGTAACATGGGCGAAGTAGTTCATCGGTTCCATGCAGTTGTGCGCCAGGAACGGCGCCGTATACGTGCGCTCGATCACCTGCGCGGCATTTTTAAAAGCTGCTTCGGGATCTCCGTCTTTGCGCAGCTCCTGGGCGGGCCTTTTGGCATATTCGGCCATCTGCGCCATTTGAGTTTGCGAGCTTTCCAACGCACCGGGGACCGTCACAACCCTCTTTCCGTCCCTTCCGGCCATGGTGTCTTTGACCTCACCCGCGGGCTCCCACTGCGCAACCAGCTTTTTGCGGGCGTTCATCACCTCCCAGGTGCTTTTGCCTACAATTACCAGCAAATCATTGAAAGTACGTGTATCGAAACCTGCCTGTTCGAAACCGTCTTCATATAATTTCAGGCTGAAAACATCCTTAATACCGGGCATCTTTAACGCTTCCGCGGAATCGAAGGATTTCAGCTTCATCCCAAATGCCGGCGGATGCTGGATCATGGCGATCAACATGCCTTCCATGCGGTAATCCAAACCAAACAGCGGTTTACCGGAGACGACCTTCTGCCCCTCCACATTCTTTTTGGATTTGCGGACGATCGTAAAGTCTTTCGGGGATTTCAGCACCAGGTCTTTGGGCACGGGAAGCGTCGCTGCCTTGGCCGCCATCTGGCCATATTGGGCCGTTTTACCGCTGGAATGCGAAAGCACACCCGCGTGGGTCTTCACCTCTCCTACCGGCACATTCCACGTTTGCGCTGCCGCCGCACGGAGCATTTGCCGGGCAGCCGCGCCGGCCTCCCGCAATGGCTTCCAGTACATTTTGACCGAGTTACTTCCCCCGGAAAATTGCGGCCCCAATTTCACATTGTCGTGCGGCCCTATTTCGACCGTCACATTTTTCCAGTCGGCATCCAGTTCCTCGGCCACGATCATCGGCAGCGAGGTCATCACGTTCTGGCCAAATTCGGGATTAGGGCAAATGAGTTTGATCCGGTTATCTGCCGTAATCTGAATGTAGCCGTTAAGCTCCGCCCCTTTGTCCGGCAAGTTGAGCAGTTCGGCCTTATCGGCCGATTTGAAGCTGGACAGAAAGCTCACCGTCAGCATCATGCCGCCGCCCGACAGCAAGGACGCTTTGAGGAACGAGCGCCTGTTCAACGCATTTTTATCATTGTTCATGGTCAATTTCTTTGGTAGGTTCGGGTAATGCTTTACTTGCCGGCAGCTGATTTAACGGCTTCCTTAATCTTCACATAAGTGCCGCAGCGACAGATATTACCGCTCATCTGGGCTTCGATTTCCTCGTCACTCGGGTTCGGATTGCGTTTCAGCAATGCAGCCGCAGTCATGATCTGTCCCGACTGACAATAGCCGCATTGTGCCACGTCGTGTTCGAGCCAGGCCTTCTGTACGGGATGATCGGCTTTTTCAGATAATCCCTCGATGGTCGTAACGGACGATTTCCCCACGGCCGAAACAGGGAGCTGACACGAGCGGACCGCATTGCCTTCCAAATGGATGGTACAAGCGCCGCATTGCGCGATGCCGCAACCATACTTGGTGCCCTGGAGGTCCAGATGGTCGCGCAATACCCAAAGCATCGGCGTGGCAGGGTCCACGTCCACCGTCCTGGGTTTTCCATTAATTTTCAGATTGAATGTCGCCACGGTATTGGTGTTTTCTTGTGAGAGCGTTCCTATAAAATGTAAATGAAGCAAAAAAGCATACATTGAACCGGTATTTTCGACAAGATGCACCAAATTCCTCCCGAACGGAGCGTGAGAGAAATATATGCCGTTCGTCGAGGAATTCAGGTGTTGGACGAAACAATCGTAGAAAACGCCGAATTGTCGTTAATCGGAATGAAACACATTCCCTGGGAAAGAAAGAATCAGACAAATCAATGCATCTGCTGCATGGAAATACTCGATTTGAGCTTAATCAGCTCACCTAGCAACGACGTGGTGGGAACCGCAACATTTCCTGACCGCTGCGCCAGACGGGTAATTTCGAGGTTGAGTGAATCGATTTCAGTTTCCCGCTTATTTAAAATATCCTGGTAGGTTGATATCTTCTGCCCGTCGGACATTTCACTGATGCTCAGAATATTCTGAACAATCTCCTCTTCTGTCAAGTGGACCCCGTGCTCCCGAGCTACGAGAAGGCATTCACGGATTACCTGCTTTCCTACTTCGAGGACAGCTGCATTTCGTCGGAACACGCCATTGTCTGTTTCCAAAAGCGGACAAATCGAGTTGAAAACGCAATTGGAAATGACCTTTTTCCAAATGAAGAATTGAATATCCGGCTCCGGCCTGAACGGGAAAAAGCTGGTATTCATTTGCGCTACAATACTTGTCAGCTTTTCTTCGGGGCCGGCAATTACCCCTATCGGTGAGGCCGTAACCAGTCTGAACCGCACCTTGTTTTCACCGGCCGCCTGGCTGGTTGCCATAAGCACACATCGGTACAACTTCTCAAAACCCATGTCTGAAAATGCCTTTTCGACATGTAACCCGTTTTGCAGGAACACAATGGCCGATTGTTTCGCCCTGGCGTAAAGTTTCCGGGCAATCTGCTTATTTCCAAACGATTTATTGGTTAAAACGAGCAGACCATCCAACGTTTCATAGCTGCTTATCGAACTGATTTCGATGCGGGCGCTTAACAATTCTTCGCCGGTATCGACCTGGATAAGTTCTTGAGATGTCCCTGAATTATCCACCGAGCCACGCAGAATGGTTACACTCCGGCCATTGAGCGACAATGCCACAGCGAGCGCTTTGGCAATCACGCCATTGCCGATGATATAAGTTTTGTCAATCCCCGCGGGGCCAGGACCGTTCTCAACTTGCATAGCTAAGTCATTTTAATCAAAGCATTACCTGGTTTATCCAACCGACGTTTTACGCGAAAGCACTGCGCGGATCTGCTTTTCGAGCAGATTAAAGACAAGTCCTGCCATAATGAAGACACAGGCTACCAGCTTCCAGGACGACAATTCTTCACCCAGGAAAAACGCGGCGCTCAAAAGCCCTACAACGGGGACGAGCAACGTAAATGGCGTAACCACGGCCGTCGGATAGGTGTTGAGCAGGAATCCCCAGATACCATAGCCTACGAACGAGGACAAATAAACGATATACAGGACGGCAACAACCGTCTCAGTCGACAGGCCTTGAATCGAACGCATAATCAGTTCGGGGCCTTCAAAAATATAAGAGACGGCCATCATCACCGGCGTCGCAACCAGGCTTCCCCACGCAACCAACGCGACAGGCGACTCCGCGGCGATTTTCTTTGAAAAAATATTGCCCGTGGCCCAGGAAAGTGCCGATAGCAGTGTTAATGCAAGGCCAATGAACGTGGTGCTACCGTCCACATGGCTCGCGACGATCCCGATACCGACGAACGAGATCAGCGCACCGAAAACCTTCCAGATGCCTGGCACGTCGCCGAAGATCAACGCGGCAAGCCCTATGGAGAAAAACACCTGCACCTGAATGACCAGCGACGACAACCCTGCCGGAAGCCCGAGGTACATTCCTCCGAAAAGCAGCCCGAACTGGATCGCAAATGTGAAGATACCGTAACCAACGATTAGCTTAAATGGCGCTTTGGGCCTCGGCAGGAAGAAAACCCACGGCAAAGCCGTCAACGCGAACCGTGCTGTACATAGAAGGATCGGCGGCAATTTTTCCAAACCAATGTGGATGGCGATGAAATTCAGGCCCCAGGCAATGACCGTCACCAGGGCGAGCAAAAGATGCTTCGGCTTCAAAATTAAACTGCTGTTAGTGTTTACTGCTTTATATGCAAAGTACTACAACAGAACGGAGTGATAATAGATATAGTTTTTTGTTTTTTTAGGGGTACAGATTTACAAAGCCTGCTTTACGATGTTGCCGAGGCGTTTGAGATCATTCTCCAATGCGTCGTCCCAGGGTAGCGCAAAGTTCAGGCGCATGCAATTGTTGAAGTTGCTGTTTTGAGAAAACATGCTTCCCGGTGCGAAGCTCAGTTTTTGGCTCAGGGCAGTCTGATAGAGCTCCGCCGTGTCCAAACGCTTATCCAGTTCCAGCCATAGAAAGAATCCACCCTGCGGCTGGGATATTTTGGTATTTTCAGGAAAGTAATCCTCTATCGCCCGCTGAAATTTAAGGCAATTGGTGTGCAGCGTATGCCGCAACGTCCTCAGATGATGATCATAACCACCATGTTCCATGAAATCGGCTATTACCTCCTGGAACAATGAAGGAAGCGTCACCGTTTGCACCAGTTTCTGACGAATAATCCTGTCCTTGAACTGACCGGGGGCGATCCACCCGACCCGGTAACCAGGCGCAACCGTCTTGGACACCCCACCACACCACATGACAATCCCCTCTTCGTCGAATACCTTGAACGGTTTCGGCCGCGTTCCGCTGAAAAACAGGTTTCCGAACAGGTCGTCGTCGATTAGCGGAATATGATGATGCGTGAGGAGCTTCACCAACTCCCTCTTATTCTCATCGGGCACAAGGCTCCCCAGGGGATTATTGAAATTGGCCGTAAAACAGCAGACATCGACTTTATGGATGACCTTCTTCAATGCATCGATCTCGATCCCGGTGAGCGGGTGCGTCGGCAGCTCGATCACATGCAGGCCCATCGACTTCGCCAGTTGCAAAATGCCAAAATACACAGGGCTTTCCGTCGCAATAGTATCTCCCGGTTTCGTGGTTGCCAACAGGCATTGGTAAATAGCGTTGGTGGTTCCCGTCGTCGTGACAATATCGTCTTCGGTCAGGCTTCCGTCGAAGATCAACGACCACTTGGCTATGTTTCTTCTCAAAGCCGTGCTTCCCTGTGCCGGCTCGAAATCCATTCCACTGCCTTCGAGCTGCCGCATCGCCTTAATGATGCCTTTGTTCAACTTCGCAATCGGCAGCAGCTTGTTATCCGGGATACCAAGGGAGAATTGCCTGATGCTCTTATCTCTTAATATATCAAAAACGCTGCTGATCAAATCCTCGGAATTTTTCCCCTTTTCCGGTGAAATGAACTTGCTCACCGAGGGAAGCGCAAGCTTTCTCTGAGAAGTTTTGCTCACGAAATACCCTGACTTCGGCCGTGATTCGACCAGCGATTTGCTTTCCAGTTCCGCAAATGCCTGAATCGCCGTATTTAAACTTACCCCGTAAATCTGCTGAATAGATCGTATCGAGGGCAGCTTATCCCCGATTCTCAACGTTTCGGACAGGATCTGATCCTCAATAATCTTTGCAATCTTCCGATAAAGGATTTCTTTTCGCATATTTAACCCGTCCTGTACCCTGCAAAGGTATCGGAATTAGAGCTGTACCCTCGAATTTTACATGGGATAAATGTTTACACTATGAAAACACGCATTAGCATACTTTTATGCTTGATTTACATCGAGGCGGCCGCGCAGACTGCTAACCCGGCACTCAATAGTAAGTTTATAAGCTTGTCGGGTGGACGAAGCACTCATGGCACCGGCGACATGACAGGCGTATCTCAACGGGTAACGTACGGCCAATATTTCAGAAAAAAACTATTCTGGTTTTCCGCCGTTGGAGCCGATATCCACGACGGAAAGGTTTTGAGTACAACAACCCGGGACGACGGCACGGTACTGGACCACTCTTACCGATACACGTCGGGTGCAATCCAAATTACCGGCGGTGCCGGATGGAGCATTCTGCGGACAAACAAAAGCGAATTGGGTGTAAAGGCCAGCGGGATATTGCGCTACCAGTCTTCTTCCTATTTTGACCAACTTGCCATTACCTATGATCCTCAAAAAATAGGCCCCTACCCTGCAACTTTTATCCTCCATACCAGCCCCCAACGGACATATGCCGTCGGAGTGGGGCCGGAAGCCTTTTACCAACAAAGTATCTTTAAATCGATATCTGCAGGATTATCCACAGGATTCCAGATAGATACAAACGGAGATGTGTTAACAAACATATCCTTGTCGATTGGCAAGAGAATTAAATAGCGCCACAAAAAATCATAGCTGAATTCAAATCAGGTTCACGAAATCTTCATGATCTCTCTCCGTACCCTCGACAGAAATTTAGAGCGTGATTTTAACGTCTCTATGTCTTTGTGAGAAGACAAATAAAATACGCCTTCCTTGGCGGGGTCGTCCAGCAGGTAAAACTTGTAACCATACTTTACCTCGCCCGGCAGCAATTCGTTGCCCCTGATGGTTGGCACAAATTGGTAAAGGATGGCGCCATGCTCCTTGAAAAATTCAGGGGTGTACGGGGTAGTCAATTGGTCGGGATTGGGCGCCTTTGCTATATAGCGCTGTTCGAATCTGGCTCTCATAGTACCACCTCCCTTCTGCCCGCTACTTCCCGAAACGATTTCCGGATATTTTCTTCTGATAGCTCTCTCATAATGATCAAAGTTTGCTGCTGATGATGTACAGCAAAAATAACATCACGCTTTGAGAAATGCACTATATTTTGATATTATTTTTATCTTATTTTTGATACTATTAAAACCAATACTTTACAGCCATCTCAAAAAAAGAATCCGTAAATGACAATCGGGGAACAGGCAGCCGACATCCCGGGGAATTGAGCACAATCTTCCCGAGCCGGGCAATTTCAAGCCGACAAAATTTGGAATAAACGAAACTACATCGTAATATTGCGATACAATTAAATCTCATCATGGGCGCTACGAAAACGGATTTATTTACGAAGGAACAAAACGAGCTCGCAGTGATGGCCAAAGCTATCGCTCACCCTGCACGGATTGCTATCCTGCAATATCTTGTCAGAAAGAATGCCTGTGTGTGTGGCGACCTTGTGGAAGAACTCGGGCTGGCCCAGGCAACCACCTCCCAACATCTGAAAGAATTGAAAAATGCCGGGATCATTCAGGGGACAATTGAAGGTGTAAGCGTTTGCTACTGCATCAACCCTCAGGTGTGGAACCAATATAAT
>DATMSL010000370.1:0-4011 GCA_035565435.1 Dyadobacter sp.
CCTCCTCCTTCTTCCTTTTCCTTTTCTCCTTTTTCCCGCCATCCGATCTAAAGCAATTCATCCCGCGTAGGTCTGTCAAAACTCTTTCGACACACGGAGAGTGGCTCAATAACCTTATATTGCTATGAACAAACACACGAAAACGAAGAACAGCTCCGGCAAAGGAGAAGGGGAAATTACCTCAGTTGTCAACAGGCGCCTCTTTCTGCGCTCGGCCGGATTAGCGACATCGTTGGGTACCATCGTAATCGCAGCAGGTTGTAACGACGATGACGACGACCCGATGATCCCCGGCACTGGCGACACCGTCGATCTCGGCTCAGGCGACATTGGCGTGCTCAACTACGCATATGCGCTGGAACAACTCGAAGCGGCATTTTACACACAAGTAATCCAGACGCCCTACAATGGTATCACAGACGCAGAGAAAGCGATCCTGACCGACATCCGCGACCACGAGATTGTTCATCGCGATTTCTTCAAGGCTGCATTGGGCGACAAGGCCATCAAAGGACTCACCCCTAATTTCGCCGCCATCGACTTCACCAAAAAGGAGGCAGTACTTGGCGCAGCCAAACTATTCGAAGATACCGGCGTGGCCGCCTACAACGGCGCCGGAAAGCTGATCAAGGACGCGAACTACCTTTTACTTGCAGGAAAGATCGTTTCTGTGGAGGCCCGTCACGCGGCCGTGATCCGTGACCTGATCAACCCGAAATCCGCCGATTTTGCCGGTGACGACATCATCGACGCCAACGGAATGGACAAGGCCATCGCCCCTGCCGACATTCTTGCGGCAGTGAAAGGCTACGTGAAGGACACCATCACCGGTGCCAACGTAGGTAAATAATCACTCACGCTAACAGGATCAGAAACCATGGATATTTTCAAAATCATAGATCAGTTCCAGCAAATTGACGGCGATGCGGTCGGGCGAATCGAATACGCTTCGCGCCGTCACTTTATGAACAAGATAGGAAGCAAATTGGCCTCAGCCGCGATCCCTACCGCATTTGCGGCAATCGTAAACAAGGCATTCGCGCAGTCGGCAGCCGCGGTGGACGTGCTCAATTATGCCCTGACGCTCGAATACCTCGAAGACGAGTTCTACAAAGCGGGTAACGCAGCTGCGAACCTTATCCCGGCTTCCGATAAAGCCATTTTCATGCAAATCGGCAAGCACGAAACACAACACGTGGCATTTCTCGTGAAAGCACTCGGAAGTAAAGCCATTGCAAAACCAACCTTCGATTTCCAGTACGGCGGCGCATTCGGTGATGTATTTACTAATTACAAAACTTTCGTAACCGTGTCGAGTGCGCTTGAAGATACGGGCGTACGCGCTTACAAGGGTCAGGCTGGCGCATTAATCGCCGACCCGCAGATTCTCGAATATGCATTGCAAGTGCATTCTATCGAGGCACGGCACGCAGCTGTGGCAAGACGGCTCGCTGCCACCTTGTTGGGCAATACCGCGATGAAAGGCTGGATCACAGGCAAGGAAGGCGCAGTAGCCGCCATTTACGCCGGCGAAGACAACATGATGCAAGGCGGAGTAAACCTCAAAGGACTCGCTTCCAAGAGCGATGCCGCCATTACCGAAGCGTTCGATGAGCCGCTGACCAAGGAAGCGGTGCTCAATATTGCGGGGCCATTCATCAAAAAATAATTGCACCGATAACGTAAACTTTCCCTGTTGGACTTATACATGCACTTTTCAATGAGCTATGGCTCGGAGTGCCTCACTACACACTATTATGAATCAGGAGGTTACCGGCAACGGTAGCCTCTTTTTTATAGGTAAACAGCCCAATTTGGCCCGAAATAATGGTTTAAGCCGCTCGGTTTATGTAAATTTGGAAATAATGTTTTACAAGTTTTCCTGAACCAGTTGATGAATTCCGAATTAAACAGAAGAGATTTTCTCAGAACAGGGAGCCTCACGGCGTTGGCTACCGCAATGGGCAGCCAGATCGTTTTTGCTAACCGGATGCCCGCCGGGTATCGTCCTATTTTCCTCGATGAGAAGGATGCATTGAAAGGCAAGAATGCGGAAATGATCGTGCAAGGCGATAAACCCTGGAACGTGGAAACGCCGGTACATTTGCTCGACGATCGTATAACTCCCGTCGAGAATATGTTCATCCGCAACAATGGTCTTGTTCCCGAAAAAATAGATGTAGCCAACTGGACGCTGACGATCGACGGCGAGTCGGTAAAAGCCCCTAAAACTTACACGTTGGCCGACCTCAAAAAGAAATTCAAACAATATACTTACCAGCTGGTACTCGAATGCGGCGGAAACGGCCGTTCGGGCTATCAGCCGCAAGCCTCGGGAAACCAATGGGGCCAGGGTGCAGTGCATTGCGCACAATGGACAGGCGTACGGTTGAAAGACATCCTAAATGACGTAGGCCTTAAAAGCGATGCCGTATATATAGGGTACCACGGCAAAGACCTCCACCTGAGCCGCGACCCTAAGAAGGAGTCCATCTCACGCGGCGTGCCCATCACGAAAGCCATGGAAGACGAAACGCTCATCGCGTGGCAAATGAATGGCAAGGACATTCCCGAATTCCACGGCTACCCGCTGCGGCTCGTGATCGGCGGCTGGCCTGCTTCCGTTTCCGGGAAGTGGCTGAGCGGCATTTCGGTACGGAACAAGGTACACGACGGCCCTAAAATGGAAGGCCACAGTTACAAATTGCCCCGCAACCCGGTGGCTCCTGGCACTGAGATTCCGGCTACCGATGAATATTACAAAATCATCGAGTCAATGCCGGTAAAATCGTTGATTACCTATCCCAAGACCGGTGCGATGATCGACCCGGGGAAAGAGCTCGCATTACGCGGACACGCGTGGGCGGGAGACCATTCCGTTAAAAAAGTAGAGGTTTCGATTGATTTCGGGGCTACCTGGAAAGAATGTAAACTCGAAGCGCCGGTGAACCGCCTGGCGTGGCAGCATTGGAATACCCATATTAAATTCCCGACTAACGGGTATTATGAAATATGGGTGAAAGCCATCGACGAAACCGGCGTTGCACAACCGATGCTGGCACCGGCCTGGAACCCGGGCGGGTATCTGAATAATGCTTGTGAAAGAATCGCCGTGAAAGTAGGTTAATGTACCACAATGCTCCCGGGCAAATACGATAGCTTATGAAAATCCTCTTGATTGCCATGCTCGGCGCGGGTATTGTTTTTCAAACCCTGCCCGAAACGCCGGCTAAACGTCACAATGTGAGTGCGGCAGTGGCCGATACCACCAAAAAAGACCCCGAAACGGGCCTCATCGTCGATGAAAACCTGTACATGGTGAAAGCGCAATGCACCAATTGCCATTCCACCAAACTGATTATCGCCAACCGCTTCACGCGCGACGGCTGGAAGCAGAAGATTCGCTGGATGCAGGCCAACCACAACCTCTGGGAACTGGGTGATGCCGAGAAACCGGTACTCGATTATCTGGAAAAAAATTATTCGCCAACTGCCTCAGTGGCAAGGCGAGCGCCATTGAAGGACATCAAGTGGTACAAACTGGAACAAAACTGATCGGAAACAATAGCTATCTTTGGCACTCAACCTTTATGAATTTTACGCGTGCCTGATTTCCGTTTCCTCGTTTCCCGATTTGCATTTTCCACCCTGCTGTTCCTCGTTCTCACTAGCACCCCGACCATGCTCGCCTCGTGCGCGCTTGCATCGGAAGAAGGCCGGCAACTAACCAGTAACAGGGATTTACCCAACCCGCTCAAAGCCGAAGTGATTGGGATCCAGGATGGTGACACGATTGAACTGAAATATATTTATTCCGGTAAAAAGGCAGGGCGCAGAATGGGTAAGAATGTGCGGATACGTTTCCAGCATATCAACTGCCCGGAGCGCAGCATGCCTTTTTACAACAATGCGAAGCAGTTTACCAGCGAAAAATGCTTCCGGAAGGTGGTCAGCATCCATCACAAGGGCGAATTCGATAAATACGGCCGCTTGCTGGGTGAAGTCGTACTG
>DATMSL010000371.1:0-2713 GCA_035565435.1 Dyadobacter sp.
CATTCGATGACGGAATTATAGCGAGTAAGGGAAATTTGGTAATCAAAGACAGTCAATTGGGGGCTGTTACCTTCAAAACTGACGGTCATGTCAATACCGCCTATTTCGAGGAGGATGTGAAATAAGAACAAGCCATTGAAGTAACGCCAGGCCGGTTCAGTGCTGCAATTGCCTATAAGTAAAACACCGTTAACTAATAAATTCTCTTCAAAGCGGTTAATTTCTTCTACAATTCCCCTTAGATGCTAAAACTAGTTCGAATCCCGCAACTAGTTTTAGTGTCATCTTCCATTCAACAACCGCAAAAATGACTTTTAAAGAACGCCTCAGTAACCTGTCCGGCAAACCGGATATTCTCATCATCCTGACCGACCAGGAAAGAGCTACACAACATTTTCCCGAAAACTGGGAGCAGGACCATCTCAGAACACTCACATTCCTGAAAAAGAATGGTTTCAGCTTCGACAGGGCGTTCTGCAACACCTGTATGTGCTCGCCCAGCCGCTCGACGCTGCTCACGGGCCTCTACCCTGCCCAGCATCACGTGACACAAACCCTCACCGAAGGCGGCAGGTATTCACCAGCCGAAATCGAGCTGGACAATACTCTGCCCAATATCGCCCGTATGCTTTTTGAAGAAGGCTACGACGTGCAATACCGAGGAAAATGGCACGTCAGCAAAGGTTCGGAAGGCGGCAGCCCGGCGGCCTCCGACATTGCAATGTACGGTTTCCGAGGCTGGATCGCCCCCGACGCGGGGGAGGACACTGCCCCCGAGAATTTCGGCGGCGGATTTGCCAATCACGATAAGGCATATGTGCAGCAGGCCATTGCCTACCTGCAAAGCGTCCGCGAAAGACGGCAAAAGGGTGACAAGCAACCCTACTGCCTCGTAGTCTCCCTCGTAAACCCGCACGATGTACTTTGTTATCCCAAAGGCTTCAATTATGGCTACGGCAACGATTTTCTGAATGGGCCTATCGGACTGCCCGCAACCGTGAATGAAGACCTCGCAACCAACGGCAAACCTTCCGCGCAGGCTCAGGTGAAAGCGACGGGCGCATTGAGCCTGGGCTCGCTTCATACCCAGGAGAAGCAAACCAACTATATCAATTTCTACGGAAACCTGCTGCGTGTAGTCGATACCGAGATCGGCTTCCTCATCAAGGAGCTTTACCAGGAAGTGGAAGGCAGCAAACTGGCCGATCAGGCGCTGGTAATCCGGCTGGCCGACCACGGCGAGATGGGAATGGCGCACGGAGGCATGCGGCAAAAAGCGTTTGTTGCCTATGAGGAAGCCACGCGGATCCCAATGGTCATTTCCAATCCGGTCCTTTTCCCGGAAGATGCCAGCCATAAATCCACCGAACACCTGTCATCGTTGATCGATATCCTGCCTACGATCGCAGCGTTCGCCGGCGCGGCGCCGCCACAGGGAATAAGGGGTACGAGCCTGCTACCCCTGCTTGAAAAAGATGAACCGGTGCAGGAAGCGATCCTTTTTACTTTCGATGATACCAAAGCCAGTGCTTCCAACAAGCCCAGCGTTGTGAAAGCAGCAAACCGCATTCGCGCCGTGCGTACGAAAGACTGGAAATACACGCATTACTTCGATGCCCTCGGTGGTTACCCGGATGAATACGAGCTGTACGACCTGCGCCAACCCGACGCTACCGAATACGAAAACCTCGCCCATAAACCCGAGTTTGCCGAAATACGGAAGAAAATGGCATTGCTGCTGGAAGAGCAGGTAAGACAGAAGCTCCTCCTAAACTCCGAGCCATTCGATAAGGAGAAATTTTTGGAATGGTACGAGCGGCAAGGAGAGTGACACGGCTGTCGGCTGTCGGCTGTCGGCTGTCGGCTGTCGGCTGTCGGCTGTCGGCTGTCGGCGGCGAACGCCCTGGTTTGCAAAACGTTCATTTCCGAACAAGAATATCAAGGAATTTAGCTGTAAATCAATAGGTTAAAAATAGGAACAAATTTTGCACGGGCCATACCGAACCCCATCCGGACTCCTATGCTTAAAAACTACCTCAAACTGGCTTTTCGTAACCTGGTTAAAGACAAATTTTACAGCCTGATCAACATTCTCGGGCTTACCATTGGCGTTACCTGCGGCATGCTGCTGTTCCTGTACGTGGTGGATGAGCTGAGTTACGACCGGTACCACGAAAAAGCTTCGAGGATTTACCGGATCGTTTCGTACATCCGCGAACCCGACAAAATCAACAAATGGGTCAGCACGCAGCCGCCGCTGGTTAAAACTCTGAAACAGGATTACCCGTTCGTAGAGAGCTACGTGCGGTTTTTCCCCAATGGACGGACGGCATTCCGCCAGGGTGAACGCCGGTTTTACGAGGAAGAT
Source organism: Dyadobacter sp. (assembly GCA_035565435.1). GTDB lineage: Bacteria > Bacteroidota > Bacteroidia > Cytophagales > Spirosomataceae > Dyadobacter. The sequence goes on from DATMSL010000371.1 coordinate 2,369, forward strand.
ATTTATGCGGTCGATTCCACGGTGTTCGATGTTTTCACTTACCATTTCATAGAAGGTAATGCCAAAGCGCTGCAACAGCCGGGCAGCGTGGTACTCACACGGCGCGTCGCGGAACGCTTTTTCGGTAAGTCCCCGGCCCTGGGCCAGATACTTCAAACCAATGACAGTACTTCCTACAAGGTTACCGGGGTGATCGAAGACGTTCCGAAAAATTCGCATTTCACATTCAATGCATTGGTGTCGCTGGACCAGAACCAGCGCAATGCCGACGGATGGGGCGGGTTTTATATCAACAGTTATTTGCTGCTGTCTAAAAACGCCGACCTGAAAAAGCTCGAAGCGGGC
>DATMSL010000372.1:0-2854 GCA_035565435.1 Dyadobacter sp.
AATATTTGGAAATTAAACCATATATATTTACTTTCGTCCATCCAAGTCAGTATCGACTCGTAAATCCAAATTCCATCTCGCAGTAACTTCGCACCTCAGCGTTATCGAGATTCAAAATCTTGCCGATTTATTGTCAATACTTCCTGTTTGTACCTGTTACAATTATCAGATTTGATCCATCAAAGTTTTGCAGAGTAAAGCCTTTCGCGCAGGCTTTCGCAATAAATGCTTATTATAACCTATCAATGACCATCACGTGACTTCAGGGCGCGCAGTCCTGTTTACATCCAATTATATTCACAACCTTATTGTCCAATTGGTAAAGTGACCCTTTACTTTCCATTTTCTGTATGCCTACAATTGATGATTTAAACATTAAGCTTTTATCAGAGCTACGAGAAATAGCGGGTGCTCTGGGAATACCCGATCATGCCAAACTTCCTAAAAAAGAACTGATTAACCGGATAATGTCGCTGCAGGAAGCACCTGCACCTGTTGCTGCGCCCGCAGCTGTGGAAGCTCCCGTGCTCGAAGCAGTTTCAGCGGATTCTGGTGAACCCAAGAAGAAACGCGCAAGGAGGCCGATCGAGCCTACTCCTGTGCCCGTTCCCGTGAAAGGCGGCAACAACCGTCCTGTACGGAATAAAAAAGACAACAATCAATCGGGCCCTTCTTCTGCCCCGCTATTCGATACCCCTGCCCGTCAGGAGTTTCCGAAACGCCAGGAAGAACGTCCGAAAAACATAGATACATCGCTCGAAATCGATGAGGATAATGACACCCTCAACGACCTGGGCAGAGAAATCCCCGCGGAACCGGAGGTAACAACCGAACCGGAAGTAGCGATTGCAGATATTCAGACTGATGTTCAGGAAGAAAAGCCTGCAGTAGTTACTCAGGAACCAGTTACCCAACCACGTGAAGAGCGTCAGCAACGTCCTTCTCACGAAGGCGGTCAGGAAAGACATCAGCAGCCGCAGGCGCAACGTGAAGACCCTTCTTCGAAAATCAAACGCAATTACAATAACTATGTAAGAGAGTTTGATGGCCTGATCGTTAACGAAGGTGTGCTGGAAATCATGCAGGATGGCGGCTACGGCTTCCTTCGCTCTGCGGATTACAACTACCTGGCAAGCCCCGACGATATTTACGTTTCGCCTTCGCAAATCAAATTATTCGGTCTCAAAACCGGTGATACCGTAAAAGGCCAGATCCGCCCGCCGAAAGAAGGAGAAAAATACTTTGCGCTTTTGCGTGTGGAAACGGTTAACGGTAAAACCACCGAGGAAATCCGCGACCGTATCCCATTTGAATACCTTACCCCGTTGTTCCCGGATGAATGCCTGCGCCTGAGCTCGCGCCCGGAACAATATTCTACCCGTATTCTCGATCTTTTTGCACCGATCGGAAAAGGCCAGCGCGGTATGATCGTGGCACAGCCTAAAACCGGTAAAACCGTGCTTTTGAAAGAAATCGCGAATGCCATTACCCGTAACCACCCGGAGGTGTTCCTGCTGATTCTACTGATCGACGAACGTCCGGAAGAGGTTACCGACATGCAGCGCAGTGTACGTGCGGAGGTGATCGCGTCAACATTCGACGAACAGGCCGACCGCCACGTGAAAGTAGCGAGCATTGTTTTGGAAAAAGCAAAAAGAATGGTGGAATGCGGTCACGATGTGGTGATCCTGCTTGATTCCATCACGCGTCTGGCACGTGCATACAACACGGTGGTTCCTTCTTCCGGTAAAATCCTTTCCGGTGGTGTGGATGCCAACGCATTGCACAAGCCTAAACGCTTCTTCGGTGCGGCACGTAACGTAGAAAACGGCGGCTCGCTGACCATCATCGCTACCGCATTGATCGACACCGGTTCCAAAATGGACGAAGTGATCTTCGAAGAGTTCAAAGGTACCGGTAACATGGAATTGCAACTCGACCGCAAGCTGTCTAACAAGCGCGTATTCCCGGCTATCGACGTAATGGCATCCGGTACGCGCCGCGAGGATTTGCTGCTCGACAAGGAAACGCTCAAAAAAGTATGGATCCTGCGCAAGCACATGGCCGACATGAACGCCATGGAATCGATGGACTTCCTGCTGGAACATATGAAAGGGACACGGAACAACGAAGAGTTCCTGATCTCCATGAACCGATAACTCATAAAGCCCGGGCTGACGTCCGGGCTTTATTGCGTTATTAGCCCTCCTGTTGGATATTATTTGACGAAACCCTACTTTTAGGTAAAAGCTACATCCGTCAAAACTTCCGTTCCTCATGTTCAATAGCAAGGCGCTCTGGTGGACGTTCCTGGGATTATGGATAGCAGGTTCTATTTATTGGCATGTTTGCAGGATCAGGCAGTTTTGCGACATGATATTCGGCTCGCAGTCGCTTTTACCGGAAATGTCCGCACAGCGAGGCCAGCTTTATTTCTCCCTCCGCCCTTTCGGACTTCCTGCCTATTACATTGAGCTCAGCCATTTTTGGCAACACGCCATTATGATCGGTGTCACGCTGATTATCGGCTTTATGTTGGGCAGAACTTACGAGGTCAAAAAAACAAGGGATCTGCGGTACAAGCTGAACCGCATCCATCGCGAACTGGCCTATTATCAAACGAAACAATGAACCTCACGGCTATCACTATTGACCTCGACAGTCTTCCGGTAGCGGTAGCAGAAATTACGGTGCTGCTGACCGCCGCCACCGCAGCCGGTTGGTTTCTGGCGAAAGTGATTATCAAAAAGAGAATTGATAACTTGCAGCAATTAATAGAGGAAAAGAAATACGAACTTACTCAATATCGGACTTTAACAAACACCACAGTGGATTACCCGATTGCTACCAACGC
>DATMSL010000373.1:0-4133 GCA_035565435.1 Dyadobacter sp.
CTTATAAACCCCAAACTCGCTGATCGCGATGCTAACCGGTGATTTGGTGATGCGGAGGCGTACTTTGTTGGAAGTGATGGGCACATCGAGTTTAGCGATACGCTTCGCGCCTACGCTGGTACCTTTGTATACTTCCTTCCATTCGTTTCCGATCCAGGCATCAACGGCGAATTCTTCGATGCGCTGCCCCAGCTTAATGTATTCCTGCAAACTAATGATGTCGAACACAACCGGCTGGTTCATTTCGATTACGACTTCCGGCGTTTTGAAATCGTCGTCGGTCGCCCAATAGGTGTCCGGTTTGCCGTCGAGCAGGTTTTTCGCGCTGTAAACAGAGTTATAACCGCGAACATTCACCGCCTTCGAAGACGCGCGTCCGATAAGGTTTGTCGCGAAAGTGTTTTTGACGTGGTCGCCGAACGTTTTGAGGGCTACGACGTCGTCGTTATGCAGCTGGCCGCGGGTGTCGGGGGCGAGGCCAAGATCCAGCGCCGCACCGCGTCCTACACTTTTCAGATAGAGGTCGAAGAGCTTTTCCGGTGTTTTAGGCTTTTCGTTAGCGTGGTAGAACCATCCTTTGCGCAATGGCACGTCGCATTCTGCCGGGATCCAGAACTTGCCGCCACGGGTTCCGCCAGGATTCTCGGTGGCATTGGCCTGGCCGGGTACGGCCACATTCTGGCCTTCGGATGGCTTCGGAGTCAACGTCGCCCATGAAGTCGGGTTGACGCTGCCATCCTCGTTGCCTGCCCACCGCACGTCCCAGCCGATGTCACTAAAAATGTTTGCATTCGGTTGCAGTTTGCGGGTGTAATTGGTCCAGGTCGAATCCCATTGGTAATAGGTGGTGTTATCGATCGAACGCTTTTCTCTCGCGCCGCCGTAATAGCCGTCGCCGCCATTCGCGCCGTCGTGCCACGACATAAAAAGGTCGCCGTAGTTGGTATACAGCTCACGGAGCTGCTCCCGGTAGATCTTAATGTATTCCGGTGTTCCGTATTTGGCATTATTGCGGTCCCAGGGCGAGCAATATACCCCGAATTTCAGCCCGTGTTTGCGCGCTGCGTCCGCCACCTCGCGCACGAGGTCGCCCTTGCCGTCCCGGAACGGGCTTTTGGTGATATTATAATCGGTCGTTTTGGTCGGCCAGAGGCAGAAGCCGTCGTGGTGTTTCGCCACGAGGACAATACCGCGAAGCCCGCCTGCTTTGGCCGCTTGCACGATCTGATCGGCATTGAAATCGCTTGGATTGAAGGTCTTGGGATCTGCGTCACCATAACCCCATTCCTTGTTTTCGAATGTGGTAGGCGTGAAGTGCATGATACCGTAAACTTCGGTTTCGTGCCATGCAATCTGACGCGCCGCCGGCAATGCGCCGTAAGGTTTCGGAGGAGTTTGGGCAAAAGCGATCGACGCCGTCAGGCAGAGGAGACCGGATATTTTTTTGATCATTTGAAAAGGTGTTTCTGATGATACAGATAGGGGTGATGCAAATCGAAAGTGAAGATCGTTTTTTTTAAGCGAGTTCACCAAATCTATCACTGTTTTCCTATCAGATCCTAATTAATCACAAATAAGTAAGCAGGCTGCGTACCTACTTCTGTCACAGTTTTAGCAGGCAGTTCAATTGCTCCGTTCTTCACTTTCAATGCCTTTTTGTTACCGGCAAATGTGATTTTGGCTTTCGCCGGGATTTCCAGGCCTACCGGTTTCAGAGTTGCGGGCAGTTTTTCACCAGCTTCTGCGAGGTAGAACGCATAGGTGGTAGTGCCTTTTTGGGTATAAGCCCATTTGCCGGCGCGGTAAGGGGCCAGCGGCTTCGTTTCGTATATACCGATACCATTGACGTTCATCCATTTACCCATTTCTTCGAGCCGCGTGTAGGCTTCCTCGTGCCATTCACCGTCGGGACCGGGCGCTACGTTCAGGAGGAGGTTACCGCCTTTTGCTACGATGTCAACAAGGGTATGAACCAGTTTTTGGGTCGATTTGAAATTTTCCTTCGGAATATAAGACCACGAATCGCCCATTGTCATGCAGGATTCCCACGGGATGGACATATAATGATCCGGGATCGATTGCTCGGGTGTTACGTAGTTTTCGAACTCACCGGTAACGGTGCGGTCCACCACGAGCAGGCCGGGCTGATGCGAGCGGGCCATTTTGGCAATGCGCGCCATGTCGATGTCCTGGTCGTAGGGAATCGTTTTCTGCCAGCTGATGGTTGTGTCAATACTGCTGAACGGACGTACCCAGCCGCCGTCAAGCCATAGAATGTCGACCGAGCCGTAGTCCGACATCAGTTCTTCTATCTGGTTGTAGGTGAAATCTTTGAACTTGTTCCAGATTTCGGGACGCTTCTTCGGATCGTAAGAAACGTTTCGGTCTTTTGGCGGGAAGTACGGCCACCAGTAGGAGTCGGTATGCCAGTCGGGTTTCGAAAAATAGGTGCCCGTCATGAAGCCCTCGTTGCGGAATGCGGCGAGTACTTCCTTGGTGACATTCGCCTTCGGATTGGTTTTGAATGGCGTGTTGGTGATTTTGTAGTCGGTATATTTCGAATCGAACATCGAAAAGCCGTCGTGGTGCTTGGTCGTGAACACCACATATTTCATTCCCGCGCCTTTGGCCGCCTTAGCCCAGCGGTCGGGATTGAACTTGACGGGATTAAAGGTTTTGGCGATGTCCTCGTAGGCCTTCTTATATTCGAACCAATCGTGTGCATGCGGTCCGCGGCGCTCGCACCAGCCTTCGTCCTCCGGGCACAGCGACCATGATTCTACAATGCCCCATTGGCTGTATGTTCCCCAGTGCATCAGCAGTCCGAATTTGATATCCTGCCATTTGGAAAGCTTTTGCTGCACAAGCGGGTCGGTAGGGGCAACGTATTTGGAGTGATTTTGCTCCGAATGCTGCTGTGCATACGATCCGGACGCCAATAGCAGCCCTGCCAGGAGTACTGCTGTCGATTTAAGGTTCATTGTAATGGTTAAGTGTTAGGTAAATACTTCTATCTGAGAGGCTATGACAGATAACTTTTGGAAGCTACTACTTTACCCTTGCCATCGCCGGTAGTGATGGTATAGGCAAATCCGGGCTGTACGGAATAGGCACCGACCTCTCCCTGCTTGTTGATGGCCAGAAAGCCTACCTGGAAAGTTTTAGCGCGCTCGGGGTCACGTTTTACGATCCTTTCAACTGCTTTTTTACAGGCTTCTTCCGGTGAGGAGCCATTACGCATGAACTCGACCACCAAATGGGTACCGGCCACGCGGATCACTTCCTCGCCTTGTCCCGACGACGTAGCCGCGCCGATTTCATTGTCGACAAAGAGCCCGGCGCCGATAATAGGGGAGTCGCCCACGCGGCCACGCATTTTGAAGCCCATGCCGCTGGTGGTGCACATGCCGGAGAGGTTACCTTGCGCATCCAATGCAAGGGTACCCATGGTATCGTGGTTGAAATCGCCGTTGTCCAGCCGCGCAGGGGCGAATGGGCCGTGGCCCTTCGATTGCTTGTGCTCTATATTGATAACAGGCTTATACTCCGCTTTTTTGAGCCATTTCTGATACTCTTTGGCTGCGTCCGGTGAAAGTTTGCCGGATTCCAGTTTGAAACCGTTCGCCAATGCAAATTGCTGTGCGCCGGCGCCGACCAGAAATACATGTGGGGTCGTTTCCATGAGCTTGCGCGCTACCGATACCGGATGTTTGATTCTTTCCAGGAATGCGACCGCACCGCAGTTCGACTTTTCATCCATGATACACGCATCCAGTGTCACATGCCCGTCACGGTCGGGGTTACCGCCGAGGCCCACACAGCAGTTGACATCGTTTTCTATGGCGATGGCGGCTTGCTCCACGGCATCGAGGGCACGGCCCCCTTTTTCCAGCACCGGCCATGCGGCTGCGTTTGAAATTTGGCCGCTATCCCAGGTGGAGATAACCACGGGAGCCGCCGCCGCCGGAGCGCCGGATTTGGTTGTTTTGGCAAAAAGCTCATTGACGCGCGTGAAGGGCAGCGCAAAGGCCGACAAGCGGAGGAAGGAGCGGCGGTTGGTGTTCATGGTGTCCGGGTTTATGAATGGTAAGTGTAGTTTTGTAAAATTTTAAAAATGAATCCGCGGATTAATT
>DATMSL010000374.1:0-12362 GCA_035565435.1 Dyadobacter sp.
TCCGGATCAGGCTTTTCGCGCTCGCAACTGAAAACAGCCAGGAAAAACAAAGCGCTGGCGCAGGAAATCATTTTTCTTTTCATGTTTAATGTGTGTTTGGTTAAAATTTCAAGCGATGCACAACGTGAGACTTGGAAGACCTGCATCTTTTCTTCCGTCCTATTCACCGATATCAGCATTCGCTGACGGGCATTGATATCAGACAGAGCATGACCATACCGGGCAGTGATTTTTGCCCTTTGTTCCTGTGTTTATTTTACCCGAACGGGTGTGTTGGAGTGCGATATTTGGGACAATATCTAGGAGATATTTGAATAATTGGATACAAAAACGAGAGGAATGATCATAGGTACATGACTGATTATCAAGCGGTGAGAAATGGCTTGTTATGTAACGGTTAGCTATATAGGTATCCGTCAAAAGATGGGCGATAAGCGCGAAACCATTATTACTGAAACTTTTAAATAGCGGCCTGATGATTTTTTCACTTGTTTTCCTACATTTGTACAAATCGCATAAAATTTCAATATTTCAACATTGCGCAGGATCATTTCCATATTGCTGCTGGGGCTGCTGCTATACAATATGGTGGGCTATTCGATAGTCTATCTGTCGGAGGAGCGGTATACCATCAGCTCGGCAGGAAAGGACCTGGTGGAGCAGGCAGCCGGTTCTGCGGATATTGTGATCAAAGTGCCTGTGGCGGTGCCTTACCAAACCAACTGGGACGCGCCGGAGCCCGTTCAGGGGCAGATCGAACATGAGGGGCAGTTCTACCAAATGAAAAGCCAGCAGCTGATCAACGATACATTGTACGTGCATTGCGAGTTCGACCAGACCGCCCGCGACCGCTTTTCGGATCTCGCATCGAAGATCAACGACCAGGTGACCGGCCATGCAACCGGTTCGCAAAGCGATGCACATTCGACTATTTTGAAGAATTTCCTCAAAGAATATATGACCGCCGGTCGCCAGCATGTATTTTATGTGCTGGAATGGGAGCCATCAAAACATTTGGCTCTCCAATCTCCTGTCAGATCTATTTTGCCAGAAAGATATTACGCCATACCATCTCCACCGCCAGACCTGGCTTAGTTCATCTTCTTTATTCTTCCTGAAAACGCAGAACGTTCATATGTGTACGTTACGCGCGTCGTTGTGATGCGTGTAGGTGCGCCATTGCATACCGGAATGCCCGTATTCAGGGAAAGACCGATTTACTAACCCAGAAATCTTCTTCCTCATGGCGCATATTGCTCTACCCGATGAATCGCTGCCCGGCATTGTCGGCCTCTTCAACTTCCGGCCCGAAACGGCTGGCCCGCTGCAATTGCTGGCGGAAACGCTCCTGCGTGGCGAATCGCCCCTCCCAAGCGGCGAGCGCGAACTGATCGCTTCTTATGTGTCGCTGCTCAACGACACCCATTTCTGTCATACCTCGCATGGTTCGGCGGCGATGGCGCATCTTGGCTATGATCTGAGCCTGATCGACGACATAAAAAACGGCTTTCAGCAGATTGAAATTTCGCCCAAACTGCGTGCACTGCTGAATATCGCCGCCAAAGTGCAGAAAAGCGGGAAATCCGTGACCGACGAGGACATCGCGGCGGCCCGTGCGGAAGGAGCCGGTGACAAGGAAATTCACGATACGGTGCTGATCGCCGCGGCGTTCTGCATGTTCAACCGCTATGTGGACGGGCTCGGTACCTGGGCGCCTCAAGAAAACGAAGCATACCGGGAAATGGGGCAACGTATGGCGTTTACGGGGTATGTACGGTTTCCGGTCAAGGCGGACGTTGCGGAGGTGTAGTCAATTGTTGTCAAGTGTTGTCATTTATAGTCAGGTATTGTCATTTATGGTAATGAGGATGATGCAATAACAATCCTTGACCACTTCCTGACTAACCTTGACAATCCCTGACAACCTCCTGACTATTCATAACTACACCTGACAAAAAACAATCGTTAACACATACCCCCATACCGTACCGTGCCACATATACCCCTACCGGAGCATTTACCTGGTATTACCGGCTTACTGGAATACAGCCGTGTAACGGCCGATCCTATACGTCAGCTGACGCAATTCATTTTGCGGGGGGAGAATTCGCTGTCGCCCGCGGAACGCGAGCTGATCGCTACCATTGTGTCGCATAACAATGAATGCCGGTTTTGCACCGCTGCGCACACGGCTGCGGCCGATTTGCTGCTGGGAGAAAAGGAAACCTGCGAGATCATGAAGCAGGATATCGACGCTACGCCGGTATCCGATAAAATGAAAGCATTGCTGAGAATCGCGAAGCAGGTGCAGGTGAGCGGCAAAGCGGTAACGGTGGAATCGGTTGCGAATGCGAAAGCACAAGGCGCCTCGGATACCGAGATTCACGATACGGTCCTGATCGCCGGACTTTTTTGCCTCTACAATCGCTACGTAGATGGTATGGCGACTGTCGCGCCGGCTGACCCGCAATTCTACACCGGCCTGGGCCAACGTTTAGTGGACCACGGTTACAACCGGCTGCCGAATGGCTACGACCATTTGAAAAAACAAATCCATCCTTCCTGACCTATTGAATCGAACCTCTACAAACCTAACTTATGAAGAGACTTTTACCCATCCTCTACCTCATCATGAACCTGTGTTTCGCAGCGAGCGTCGCTACGTCGGGCGTCGCTACGCCGGGCGCGCTGGCGCAGACAACGAAAGTATCAGGACATATTTTTGATAGTGATTCCCAGAAACCGCTTTCGGGGGTGTCCGTTTCTGTCAAAGGCAGGAATACCGGTACCATTACCAATGCGGAAGGCTATTTTGAACTAAAAACCAATACACCAACGACGCTGATCATCTCGCTCGTAGGCTATGCCAGGCAGGAAAAAGAAGTGGCTTCGTCGGAAGGACTACGGGTGCATCTGGTGCCGGCCATCGAAGAGCTGAACCAGGTGGTGGTAACGGCTTCAAGGGTGGAAGAAAGCATGCTGCGGTCGCCGGTGAGCATCGAGAAAATGGATTCCCGTGCCATCCAGCAGACGCCCTCCGCCAATTTTTACGATGGTTTGGTCAATCTGAAGTCGCTCGATATGGTGACAAGCAGTCTGACATACAAACAAATCAACACCCGCGGGTTTAACACGACGGGCAATAGCCGCTTTTTGCAATTGGTGGACGGCGTGGATAACCAGCCTTCCGGCCTGGGCTTCGCGATGGGTAACCTGTTCGGCCCGCACGACATCGACGTCGAAAGCGCGGAATTGATCCCCGGCGCAGCCTCCGCATTATACGGCCCGATCGCATTCAACGGAATGCTCAATACACGCACCAAAAATCCATTTGAATACCAGGGACTGAGCGTACAGAAAAAGTTCGGCATCAACCACATCGGCGATGGTACCGGCCTTGGCGCGAAACCGCTTTATGACCTGGCTATCCGATACGCGAAAGCCTTCAACAACAAACTCGCATTCAAAGTCAATGCATCGTACCTCAAAGGCATCGACTGGTATGCCAACGATTACACCGACATTGACCCTAACACCAATCCTGAAAACCGCGGACCGAACAACCCCGGCCGCAACGCATTGAACATTTACGGCGACGAGGTGGCGCAGACATTGCCGAACATCGGGCGTGTATCGCGCACGGGTTATGAGGAAAAGGACCTGGCTACCTACGGCGTTTACAGCCTGAAACTGAGCGGTGCATTGCATTACCGCATTACCGACAAGCTGGAAGCCATTTATCAGGGTAATTTCAATCAGGGGACGGCACAGTACACCGGTTCGAACCGCTTTGTGATCAACGATTTCAAATTCGTGCAGCACCGGCTGGAACTCCGGGGAAGTAATTTCTACGTGCGCGCCTACACGAACCATGAGTATTCTACCAATTCTTACAATACCCGTGCATTGGGCCAGCAGATCAACCGCACGTGGGTGAAGGACCTGGCGGGCAACACTGTGGCGGCGAACAAGGCCGATTCGACCTGGTTTGCGAGGTATGCGGCCGCCTACACCGGGGCGATTACCGGAGTGACGCAGCAAAACCACACTGCTGCACGTGCATTCGCCGACGAGGGGCGTGTCGTTCCGGGGTCCGAAGCTTTCGATTCCGCCAAAGATCGTCTTATCAAGACGCGCGGATTGGCCGGCGCCGGCATTCTCAGCCAATGCAGCCTGAACCACATAGAAGGGATGTATGATTTCAGCTCGCTGCTGAAAGTGATCAATTTGCAGGTTGGCGGTAACTATCGGAAGTATTTCCTCAACACCGGTGGGACACTTTTCGACGATAAGGATAAAAACCTCACCAATGAGGAGTACGGCGTGTTTGCCCAAGCTTCGAAATCCCTTTGGAAAGATCGTTTGAAACTGACCGTTTCGGGGCGTTACGACAAGAATGAGAACTTCGACGGGCGGTTCACGCCGCGCGCATCCGCTGTTTTCTCGCCCAATGAAAACCACCATTTCCGCGCATCTTACCAGACGGGCTTCCGTAACCCGACCATCGGCGATCAGTACATTAAGCTGAACGTCGGCCCGATCATCATCCTCGGCGGTGCGCCCGTGAATTCGGAAGGTATGAATGCTTATACCAATTCGGTGACCATCGCTTCGTTCTCGCAATTTGCTGCGGCATTCGGAGCGGATATGGCAAAGGGTATTCCGTTCCCGCAGGCAGTAGCCAACAACAAAAGCAAACTGATGAAATCGGATGTGCCTTACATCAAATCCGAAAAAGTGAAAAGCTATGAGGTGGGTTACAAAGGTTTGATCGCTAAGCAATTGCTATTCGACGTTAACTACTATTACAGTCAGTACACCGACTTCATTATCAATACCGTAGTAGCAGCGGCACCTTCGAATATCCTGGCGGCGGACGGCTCCGTGAACCAGGTAGCTGCAATGGAGTTGCTGGGGCCGGGTAGGCAGTTGTATCAGCTGTATACCAATGCCAAAGACAAAGTCTCCATTCAGGGGGTAAGCGCCGGTTTTACTTACTCTTTGCCTAAAAACTACAAGGTATCGGCTAATGCGACCTGGATCGATTTCAACATGGGCGGTGCAGACCCGAACAATATCCCGGCTTTTAACACGCCGAAATGGAAAACGAACGTCATGTTCGGCAATGCGCGCCTGACCGACCGGCTTGGTTTCAATGTGGCGTGGCACTGGCAGCAGGCTTTCGACTGGTACGGTACGTTCACCGAAATGCGTCCCGGCCGAGTGAATGCCTATAATTTGCTCGATGCACAGGTAAGCTGCCGCATTCCCAGCCTGAAAACGATCGTAAAACTGGGTGGTTCCAATATTACCAATAAATACATCGTGCAGGCCTACGGTTCGCCGGCAGTGGGCGGGCTGTATTATGTAAGTCTGAATTTCGACGAACTATTCCGCTAATGGCTATGGAAACTTTGGAAATACAACGCGTGGAACCGATCAGCGTCAGTCAGAAATGGCTCGCATTCATCCTGTGCGTGGTGTCCTACACGCTGAGCGGCACGGTATCGACCCTGATGTCGGTGTACCTGCCGGTTGCCATTCCGGAGCTGAGAGGTTCGGCGGTGAGTGAAGCGGAACTGGGCGAAATAGGCGCTTATGTGAATGCGGTTTACCTGTACGGCTGGATGTGCGGCGGGCTGCTGTTCGGTGTGATAAGCGACCGTATCGGTCGAAAAAAGTCTCTCACGCTCGTTACCGCGCTGTATGGCATTTCGACTTGCCTCGTTACTATCGTTCCCGACTGGTATTCATTGCTGGCCATCCGTTTTACTGCCGGCATGGGCGTAGGCGGCGTGCTGCTGATCACGACGGTTTACATTTCCGAAATATGGGAAGACCGCAGCCGCGCAGTGATTCTGGGCATTCTGGCCGTTTGTTTTCCCGTCGGCATTGTGACTACCGGGAGTCTTAACCTGTTGTTTTCAAACTGGCGCACGGCATTTGGTATAGGGTTCATTCCGGTTGCCGCTGCATTGCTGATCTTCCTGCTTTTGCCGGAATCGGATCGGTGGAAGGGTGTCAGGGAAGTCAGAAGTAGTCAGGAAGTCAGGGAGTCGATTTTTGATGCTCAAAACCTGCCGAATGTGATCCGTGGCTCATTGATTTTCGGTGCTGTACTGATCGGCCTTTGGGGGATATTCTCCTGGCTTCCTACGTGGGCGCAGTCGTTGCTTGCGAGCGGGCGGGACGGGCAGAAGGAGCGCGGGCTGTTGATGATCCTGCTCGGAATGGGTGGCATTACCGGCGGGGTGTTTTCCGGGATTCTAATGAACCGGTTCGGTAAGAAAAATACCTTGCTAACCACATTTGCCACCTGCGTGATGATGTGCGCCGTGCTGTTTACCACCAACCGCTCATTTTCCAGTATCATTTACATTGAAACGTCTATGCTCGCATTCTGTTTCGGGATCAGCCAGGGGGCATTGTCGAGCTATATTCCCGAGCTGTTCCCATTTGCGGTGCGTGGCACGGCTACCGGTTTTTGTTTTAACGTCGGCCGGTTCTTTACCGCGACGGCGGTGTTTTTCATTGGCTCCCTGGTGACGGTGCTCGGAGGTTTCGGGAATGCATTGCTGGTGTTCTCGCTGCCTTTTCTGGTGGCTTTGTTTGTCACATTCAGGAGCAAATGAGATGGATTATGCGTATTATCATAGGTTAATATATTAGGCAAACGGGTTCGCCGCTTGGCGAACCCATTTCTTCAATCTTTTGGTGCACTACAAATCTTACGGTGCGCTGCACCTTTTGCAACCCGACGTAATGTTGTCCTGAGCGTGGTCGAAGGATAAAGTATAGTCGGTCCGCTACAAACAAATTACCCGACCTGTATTTGAATACTATAATATGAAGAAGCTTTTTTACCTCGGAATCATAGGCATTGTCCTTTACGAAATAGCGAAAGTATACTTTATCATGCCGATGCCGGGCAGCCAGCGAATGAACAGTATTGATGCCGCCTACATCCTGCATACCTGTCGCTGGCCGTTGCGGATATTGTTCTGGGCAATGATCGTTGCCGGTGGGTTCGCTGTGTTTTCTGGTAAAAGAAAATGGCTGCCTGCCATCATGGTACTGCTTGCCGCAGGAATTGTTTACGCAACCAATTTCGAAATGGCTGCGGACACGATGTTTTACCAGCCTTCACAGGTAATCCAGCACAATGCGGCTACCAACAAAGTGGCTATGGACCGATTGGTGATCGGCGTGGAGGCCAATGGTGAAGCCAAAGCGTATCCGATCCAATATATCGGCTATCATCATCAGGTACGCGATGTGCTTGGTGGCAAGCCCGTTATGGTTACATATTGCACGGTATGCCGTACAGGCCGCGTTTTCGAGCCGACGGTAGATGGCAAACCGGAAGTGTTCCGGCTGGTGGGAATGGATCATTTCAATGCGATGTTTGAAGATAACGAAACCGGCAGCTGGTGGCGGCAAGCGAATGGCGAAGCGATTGCTGGCCCGCTGAAAGGTAAAATGCTCCCCGAACTCGCCAGCACGCAAACTTCATTAAGCCAATGGCTGAAACTGCACCCAAATAGCAAGGTAATGCAGCCCGACCCGGTGTACCAGGCTAAATACGACTCCATGAGCCGTTACGAATCCGGCCGTGTAAAATCCGCGCTCACCAAGAGCGATACATTATCGTGGAAGGACAAATCGTGGGTAGTGGGCATTCAGGCGGGCGGCGTGGCGAAAGCATTCGACTGGAACCGTCTCAAAAAAGAGCGCATCATCAATAACCAGGTCGGCAATGTGCCGGTAGCATTGGTGCTTGGCGCCGACAATAACAGCTTTTTCGCATTCGAAAAAGGCAGAAATGATCCATTTACATTTAGAAACGACACCATTATCACTCCAACAAGTACTTACAATCTGCTCGGCAAACGCCTCACCGGCAATGGTAGCGATCTGAAACGCCTCAACGCTTACCAGGAATTCTGGCACAGCTGGCGCACCTTCCACCCCGGTACCGAACAGTATTGATTCGTGCCTTCACGATCGGCCGCTGCCGTGGCATTAAAAATATGAAACAACTATTTACGACAATCCTCCCGGTAAGCCTGCTAACCTAAAGATGGCGAGGCTGGCGCGAACTTCCATGTTCGCGCCTACCATTCCGCAGGCCTCCGGCCGGTCATGAGCGTGAATTGGCCGATCGTCAATCACCACACCAAGAATCTTATCGACATCTGGAAATTAGGGGATTTGACGCTCTTGAACCCACCTAGTGACAAATTTGAAAGAGGTATGATGGTGGTCAAGCCAGTTTGCAAGCGGTTGTTGAAGACTGTTTTTGAGTAGAATAATATTCCTGCACGCAAGTTCCATTGTTCCGGATTGATATAGGACTTCAATGCATCCTGACCTCTTACCGTCAAATACGTCTCGTCGACGATGATACCGTTGGTGTAGTCAGTTTCTTTTTGGAGCAATGCCGACGAGTATCGGGCATACGAAAGCCCGCTCACCAACGAAAGCCCGCGAACCACACGATATTGGTATTGAAGGGAAAAGTTCAGTCCGAATGCTTTGATAAAGTTGGTGTTACGATTGACTTGCCGAAGTGTCGAATCCGCAGAGGGAATTGTGTCAACGCGTTGAGCGACGCGCTCCTTGTCGCCGAAATAGGAATGCAGCGGATTGAAAATAAACGTTACAGTGTGCCTGTTCCAGCTTTTGGAAACAAATAGACTGGGGATGGCCAGTCGAAAAGGATGCTTCGTGCTGTCGGCGCCGGTGAACATATAATTGGTCGAGACGAAAGATCGCGTAATGTTCCATTCGGGGCCGAAATGCAGATTCGTAAAGATGGCCTTCTGCTTTTTTAGTGCTGGCCGGGCTGCATTCAGCACTGGTTTCTGAACAAGTTTGCTCAAATCACTTGGAGAACCCATGAAATGTCCGTGAAGTGGTTCGAGGTTATTGAGCAAATGTTCTGCGGGTGGGGCAGGCGTTGTTTTTTCATGGCTAACAGAGGTAGTATTAGTCCGATTGATGACGGGAAATTCGGTTAGCTTTTGGGCACTACGGGCATTTTCGGATTGGGTAAGGGCATTCGTTGACGCGATACCTGATTGATCCTCACGGGTGTGGATCTGCGCGTTGCGTTCGCTTGCAATGGATGAATGTGCGTTACGCCTGCGCGTATACGAGGAGGCTTTGGCAGCTCCCGCATGATCAGGAGTTTTCGGCTGCGCTTCAATACGCCTTGTTGTGATCTGTTCCGAGGCATTTTGCGCTGGGTGATCGCCATTGACAGTGCTTTCGCTGCTGCCGGTTCCGATTTTTGTCCGGTCGGTTTCAGAATTAGCCTCTCTTTCGCCGGTTGTGTTCTCACGATACTTAGCAGTTTTCGTTTTTTCGATGGCGGGATTAGCGCTTTCAGCATCTGCGGTATTGCCATGTTCAGAACGAATCCCTGATGGTGCGGTTTGCCGGTATTCAGTTTTATTAATATCAAAAACAACTAATGCAACCACCACCGAAACAGCCACTAGCGAAGAGATCGCCACAAAAAGCCCTTTGAACTTCCCAATGGATTTCCAGAACTGCACCGGCTGTTTTAGCCTATTTGCCTCATCGTTTGCCGTGGCGTCCAGCATATCGTTCATGCCTGCCCACGCGTCGTCTGCCCGAACTTCGGGTTCCGGCAGCGGGTCGCGGAGAAACTTGTCGATATGTTTGTCTTTCCTTTTCATCACAAAAGGTTTTCAAAAATGATTTTCAACCTGTTCCTGCTCTCGCTTAAATGCCATTTGACCGTGCCTTCGCTGATTGCCAGGGAGCCGGCTATTTCTTTCACCGAAAAACCATCCATGTAGTACAAGCTGCAAATACGGCGCGTCGCCACCGGCAATTGCATGAGGTATACGTGAATATCGGTTCCTGAAAGTTGTTCAAAAGGATTTTCGTGCGCAACAAACCCCATTTTATCCTCGATTTCCACATAATCGAACGCCTGCGTTCTCCGGTCGCGGAGCATCGTGAGTGCGGCATTGCGGACGGTGGTGTACATCCAGCTGAAAAACTCGCCTTTGGCCGCGTCGTACTGGTCGATATTCGCAAATACTTTCAGCATTCCATTGTTGATTGCCGTGACGATGTCGTGTTTGTCCTCAAAAAAGCTCTTGCAAAGCGCAAACAGGACAGGGTAAAATTGCCGGTACAATTTTTCCTGACTCTGGCGCTCCCGTCGCCTGCAACCTGACAATATTTCTGGTAGGGGATTCAAGTAACTTTTGTAAGCAGTGTGACCGAAATTGGCCACACTGGTTTTATACTGAAACGTTTACAATTGTTTTTTGGTAAACACCACTCCGCTATCGTGGGGCCAATGGAATTCGTATCCATACTTGCCTTTTCTTTTCATCGTACCCTTGTATACTTTGCCATTGAACTGAATGTCGAGCGAGCCTTCGAAGTTGCCCGGAATCTGATAAATCGAGGTGAATCCCGACCCTTGCGATTGCGTACTTGTATAGCATTGTATTCCTGTAAGCGTTTTCGCAAATTTTATCAGATAGGAGTTTTGTCCAGTTAGCACTTCTGCTAAAAGCTCATTTTGTGTGCAGGGATAGCTTTCGGCCGTGACAAATTTGAAACCAACAAGATTCTCAGCTGTATCCCCATACGCGATGGGTGTAACGCTCAAGACGTCGTGCTCTAAAATGGGTTTTTCGGAGGGAAAA
Source organism: Dyadobacter sp. (assembly GCA_035565435.1). Classification (GTDB taxonomy): domain Bacteria; phylum Bacteroidota; class Bacteroidia; order Cytophagales; family Spirosomataceae; genus Dyadobacter. The sequence continues at coordinate 10,695 of DATMSL010000374.1, forward strand.
ACCTGGTTATTTACCGGGACCTTAACCTGTCCGGAGTCGGTAATTAGGCTGTCAATACCGGAACTGTCGATCCGAATAGTGTCGGTGCGGAGTGTGTCAACTCCAAGTGTGTCAGCTCCCATCCTCGCCGAAACTGGCACCGGTGTATTCTCTTCCATTTTCCCCCGTTCGCAGGCGACCAGCTGAATTAACAACAATGCAATGCATAATACCAGCCACTTTTCTGTTCTCATGACCATCAGTGTTTAAAATTTAGAAAATATAAATGAGGTGGCCACCCGTCAATAAAATAAACTGCGGGGGAAGGACCGAAGGTTGGGTGTCTTTGAAAAAAATGTTCAGAGAATTCGATTCACCTGCGTTTTGTCAGTAAATACCAGTTAATTGCGCGTTTTATTTTGAAATGGATGCCTAACTAATTCACATGAAACTAATAGCCCTTTTCTTGATCCTGCTGGCAGGTTGTCCGGTTTTTTCCCAGAATTACGATGAAGCGAAAGTGCCGCATTACATCTTACCGGATGTATTGAAAACCACCTCGGGGAAAACAATTCGCAACGAAGAAAAATGGGAGAAGCTGAGGAGGCCGGAAGTTTTGAAACTATTTGAAGACCATGTTTACGGACAAATGCCCACGGACTACGACAGTATCCGCTATGCGCTGACGGAGGATGACGGAGCGGAGATGGCTGGCAAGGCGGTTTTGAAACAAGTGGGCATCACCGTTTTCAGAAAAGGTAACTCAGTGCAGATTAATGTGGTCCTTTTTGTCCCCGCGCAGGTAAGGAAACCGGTGCCGGTATTTTTGCTGATAAACAATCGCGGAAAAGAGAACACCGACCCGACGAGGGCGAAGAAGAGCGAGTTCTGGCCGGCCGAAATGGTGATAGACAGCGGTTTCGCGATCGCCGCATTCCATGTGAGCGACCTTGCCCCAGACAATAAAGACACTTACATGAACGGCGTTTTGCAAAAGCTCTATCCCGAACAGTTGAAAAAGGATAATGGCATGAAGGCGATAGGGGCCTGGGCCTGGGGGGCGAGCCGCGTGATGGATTATTTTGAAACGGATAAGGATATCGATGCCAGAAAGGTGATAGTAGTAGGGCATTCGCGGGGTGGTAAAACATCGTTGTGGGCGGCTGCGCAGGACCAGCGCTTTGCAGCTTGCATTACCAACTGCTCGGGCAATACCGGAGCAGCCTTAGCGCGGCGCCAATTTGGTGAGCGGATCAGCCGGATCAACACCACCTTCCCGCATTGGTTGAACAACAATTATAAGAAATACAATGATAGGGAGAATGCCCTGCCGGTAGACCAGCACATGCTGATTGCGCTCATCGCACCCCGGCCTGTATACGCCACCAATGCGTCTAAAGATCTTTGGGCCGACCCCAAAGGCACGTTTCTTGCGTTGAAGGCCGCCGAACCGGTGTATGCATTGTACAAGATCCAGTCAGGATTACCCAAAGACCCGCCGGGCATCGATAAGCCAGTTATTGGTCCGCATTTTGGCTATCACAACCGCGAAGGCGAGCATAATATGACGGTCTACGATTGGGAGAATTTTATCCGGTTTGCCAGGAAGTTTTGAAAAGTCCCAGGCATAAAATTTGCGGGTAAACAGGTAAAAGAAGGTAGGAATGCCTTCTTTTATCATTAAAAAAT
>DATMSL010000375.1:0-7184 GCA_035565435.1 Dyadobacter sp.
GAAAGCCGCATCGATTTTCTCAAAATTGATATTGAAGGGGCTGAAATCGATGTGCTCCACGATTGCCGCGGCTCACTCGCGCATGTGCAGAACCTTTTCGTGGAATTTCATTCCTACATCGGCAACGCGCAGGGCCTGGCAGATGTGGTGAAAGTTTTTGAAGAGAACGGTTTCCGGTATTATGTGGACACCAACCAGCACCGGCTCCGGCCATTTGTGAACCATCGCTACCGTGGCAACGATGTGATGGATTTGCAGTTGAATATTTTCGGCTGGCGGGAATAAGCGACTGTCAGAGCCTGGAATCGACCATATCCTGCGGTAACACCGATTTCAAATCGAATATAACCGAATCCGACGCAGTGAACTCACTGAATTCCATTGCCTTGAATTCCTGATGCGCCACGGCGAGTACAACTGCCTCGTACATGCCTGCGGGTTTGTCCAGCAATGCAAGATTGTATTCACTCAACACCTGTTCCCCCGATGCCCAGGGATCGTGTACTTCAACCTGCATGCCAAAGTCGGTCAGCTCGCGGTAAACATCGATAACCCGCGTATTGCGGATATCGGGGCAATTCTCCTTAAACGTAATCCCAAGAATCAGCACACGGCTGCCTTCGATCTTGTGCCCCTTGCGGATCATGAGCTTCACCAGCTTATTGGCCACAAATACACCCATCATATCATTTACCCTACGGCCGGAAAGGATTACCTGCGGATAATACCCCAATGATTCAGCCTTGTAGGCCAGGTAGTAGGGATCGACGCCAATGCAGTGCCCGCCGACAAGCCCCGGTTTGTATTGCAGGAAATTCCACTTCGTAGCAGCGGCTTCAAGCACCTCAGTGGTATCGATATTCATCCGATCGAAAATCAGCGCCAGCTCATTTACAAAAGAGATATTCACGTCCCGCTGCGCATTTTCAATCGCCTTCGAAGCCTCCGCTACCTTAATACTGGACGCCAGGTGTGTACCTGCATCAATCACCGACGCATACAGATTATCGACGAAACGAGCGGTTTCCGGCGTCGAGCCCGAGGTTACTTTTTTAATTTTTGTGAAAGTGTTGACCTTGTCCCCGGGGTTAATGCGCTCAGGGGAATAACCGCAGAAAAATCCTTCATTGAATTTCAAACCGCTTTCACGTTCCAGCACCGGCACGCAGTCGTCTTCGGTACAGCCAGGATATACCGTCGATTCGTAGATTACCACATCTCCTCGTTTGAGCATTCGCCCGATCATCGCACTGGCTTTCAGTAAAAAGGTAAGATCAGGCTTTTTGTAATGGTCCACCGGCGTCGGTACGGTTACGATAAACACATTACATTCTCTTAATGCGGCCTCCTCCCATGAAAATGCAAGGTTAGCTGCCTCACGTAAATCCTGCCGCGAAACTTCCTTGGTGGTATCGTAAGCATCTTTCAGCTCCTGAATGCGCCTCTTGTTGATATCGAAGCCGGTTACGGGATACTTTTTACTAAAAGCCACGGCCAGCGGCAAACCGACATAACCAAGTCCGATAACGGCAATTCTGACATCTGATCCGGGTAACATGGAAGGTACTATATTGAATGTTCGACCATAAAACTAGGCATATTTCAGCCTACCAAAAAATTATCGACGAACGTGTGACCAAAGTGAAATGCGAGCGTATTTGAATAAAGTAGTCATAACTATTCTTGGTAATCTTTATGGAATTAATGGTTATTCAAAACAAAGTTCACACGCTTCGCGGATGCAAAATCATGTTGGACTTTGATCTCGCGGAATTGTATGAAATTGAAACAAAAGCCTTAAAACAAGCCGTTAGGAGAAACATCGAGCGGTTTCCTGACGATTTCATGTTCGAGCTAACACGAGAGGAGTACCTTTCTCTAAGGTCACAAATTGTGACCTTAGAGAAAGGTAAAGGGCGTCACGCAAAGTATCTGCCTTTCGCCTTTACCGAACAGGGGGTAGCCATGTTATCAAGCGTTTTGAACAGCTATAAAGCGATACAAGTGAACATAACGATCATGCGCGCATTTGTAAGTATCCGGCAGCATTATATTGATTCAAAGGAACTTAGAGAACGGATCGACAAGCTGGAAGTTGAAATGCAAATAAAATTCAACGACATCCACCAAGCGCTTAGCTACCTTTTGGAACCGCCACAGAAGGAAAGAAGACTGGTTGGTTTCAGGCAGAAGTTGTCAAAGTAAAATGCTCACAGACGAAGTGTTCAATCTCTAAGATCACAATTTATGACCTTAGAGATTGAGCAGGTACCACTACACCAAACTCAATGTGCGTAGGGATTAGGCGGAAAAATATGTACCTGGAAACCTTCTTTCTGCATTGCCTTCATCACTTGTTCAGAAGGCAGCTTCTTGAAAATAACAGCACACAACACCTGCGAAGGCATTAACGAGGCCTTTACAAGGAAGTTATGAAATGCGAGCTTTCGCTTGATCTTACGGAACGCCGGCGAAGAATCGTCTGCCTTTTCACGCCCATAGGACGGATGATAGTAATTGTTGTTGATACCCTTAAAAGCGACCGCGGGTAATCCGATCCCATTCGCAAGCTTATCCATTTCCCGCTCCGACAACTTGAAAACGTAGTTTCCCACTGTTTCGAAAGAATACCTGTTTTTCCAATATTTTTGCAACGCCTGCGTATCGAAGCGATCGAAAATATTTCTTAATGCCAACAAGAAGGGCATTTTTGAAATCGGATCGTGCGGCTCGACCAGGATCACAGCCTCGCGCGCAACCCGCAGCATCTCGTATACGCCCAGGTACGGGCGCGGGAAGTGATGGTATGCCTCCTTGCAGAAAACATAGTCAAAGCTATTGTCGGCAAATGTCAGGTGCTCTACATTCTCGACCGCATATTTTTCAATGAATCCTCTTTCTTTCGACAACGGTAAAAACGTGCCGGCAATATCGCTCGCAGTAGCATCCAATCCTTTTTTGAAAAAATGATTGGCATCAAAACCATAGCCATCCCCGACCGTGAGCCACGACTTCTTTTCGCTCACAAACGGGTCCGTCAGATCCAGCATGCGCTTGTGAATCCAATGGTTAATGGTATAATTCGCATTGTCGTACTCCCACAATTCGATGACCTTATTCTTCGCCTCCTGAGTTCCAAATTGCAACTCATACCATTCCGAATGCGCTTCGTGGCTTCGTTTTTCGCTTGACATCTTTACGGTTTACTGATTTGGCGATAAAGATAGTTTCATCGAATAAAAAAGTATTTAAACGCAGAACTATTAATTTTACCCCCATGGAATGCCCCATGGAATACCGCCTGGAATGAACATCCGGCCAAAACACGAATTATCGATAGCGATCAAATGGTGCTTCAACTAAGTACTTTTCACTGGGAAGGAGGCGCCGGGGTTGCTGCGGCAAGGTTGCATCAGGCGTTACTTAATGCGAAGGTCGATTCGCGTTTGATGGTTTCGGAAATCTCCCGTCCCAGCGTGCAAACCACTGCCTGGGCGGATAGCCCCTGGAAATCGAAAAAGGCCTGGGCAAATTTCGTCATGGAAAGGCTGAGTTTCCTTCCTTTTGAAAAAGACAAGTCGGTGCGCTTTGCCTTTTCTCCCGCAGCGATCGGAGCCGACATTGCCGATCACCCGCTCGTCAGGCAAGCCAGCATCATTCATCTGCATTGGATCAATTTCGGGTTTCTTTCGCTCCAATCGCTCGAAAAACTGTTTGCACTTGGAAAACCGATCGTATGGACACTGCATGATATGTGGGCATTTACCGGCGGCTGCCACTACAATCGCGGCTGCGAACGTTATCTTTCGCATTGCTGCTATTGTCCTTATCTCAAAAAACCGGGCGAATACGATATCGCATTTGCCCAATTCGAGAAGAAATATGGTCTTTTTCAAGAAGCCCCTGTAACATTCGTTTCTCCTAGTCGATGGCTCGATAGCCTCGTTCAGAATGCCGCTTTGACCAGTGGTATGCCCTCGCAGGCCATCCCCAATTGCATCGACACCGATTTTTTCAAACCCGATAACCGCAACGAAGCGCGAAAAGCATTCGGCCTGCCCGCAGACAAGAAACTGCTCCTTTTCGCAGGAGCCAACACCCAGGATCCGCGCAAAGGATTTAAATACTTTCAAGAAGCAATGCGCCACCTCAGCCTGGCTGACGCCGAAGTAATGATCCTTGGTAAGGGAAAGGCAGAAGATTTTAAGGAAATGCCGGTTAGAACGCATTTTTTGGGCAAAATCTCAGATGCTAGCCAAATGGTGCAAGCCTATAATGCAGCCGACATGCTCATAGTCCCTTCGCTGGAAGACAACCTCCCGAACACGATTATGGAGGCCATGGCATGTGGTACGCCGGCCGTAGGATTCAACACGGGTGGTATTCCGGAAATGATAGACCATCTGGAAAACGGCTTCGTAGCCACACCCAAATCTGCGCTTTCGCTTTCAGACGGCATTCAATGGGTATTGAAACACAATGGCAATGGCAGCGTTTCGGCGAATGCACGCCGGAAGGTTCAGGAGCATTATTCGGAAGCGGTCGTCGCCAGGCAGTATTCCCAACTTTATGACTCCCTGCTTCATGGATAATAGCCCGCTGTTAACGATCATTACCGTTACTTTCCAGGCCGAAAAATTCCTCGGGCGCACGCTCGACAGCGTGGGAAAAGCGCTATCCGTCGTGAAGAATTCGACGCAATTGGAATATTTAATTATAGACGGCGGTTCTAAAGATCAGACACTTGCTATTGCGGAGAGGTATCACTTCATCTCGAAAATCATCTCCGAGAAGGACAAAGGTCTCTATGACGCCATGAACAAGGGATTGCGGCTTGCCTCAGGGAAATATGTCTGGTTTTTGAATGCAGGTGATGAGGCTTTTGGTATTCAGACGCTACACGACCTTTTATCCTCTTTTGAAACCGGCGCTGACATATATTACAGCGACGCCATGATGGTCCGCGAAGACGGTACTGAGGTCGGCTTACGCAGCCATTTCACACCCCACACTTTGCCCGCAAAACTTCACTGGCAGGATTTCGCATTGGGTATGAAAGTCTGCCACCAGGCATTCATAGCGAGAAAAGACATCGCGCCGCTTTACGAATATGAGAATCTCAGCGCAGACATCGATTGGGAAATCGAATGCCTGAAACGGGCAGAAACGGTACAGTTTCTGCCGTTCACACTTTGCAGGTACCTGTTGGGTGGCCTGTCAGTCAAGAACCATCGACGATCGCTCACTGACCGGTATAAAGTACTCAGAAAACACTTCGGTCTGATACCAACGCTATTCAATCACCTGCGCATCTTCTGGCGGGGATACTGGTTTGCACGAAAAAACGGCAAATACTGGTAGACAAAGCCGCTATTCCCAGGTAATCCACGACTTCGCATCCTTGGCGCTTACCATGTCGTACGTTTCATCTGACGTCTGGATAAGATAAAAACCGCTTGGATCAAATAAAAGGTTAGCGGACTTTTCCGCTGCGCCTCCCGTTGGTATTTCTCCAAATGCTCCGAATTCAGTGAATACTACCCGGCCGTCGGCAGTAAAATTCGGTTTTGCCGGGGCATGCCCGTATTCAAGGTAGATGCCGTCTTCGTCATAAAAAATAGGCGCAAATGCATCATATCTCGAATTGAAAGCCGGTGCATACATATAAAAAGCGTACGACAAGCCCTTATATTCCAGGTCGTTCACTTTGAATGCATCGTCGACACCATTGACGTGGAAGCCATTCGCCGACCGCCAGTCGCCGCCGGACTCCACGGGCGCTTGCCACCATCTTTTGGCAGCGGCCAAATCAACAGAAATCGGCTTGATCGCGCTTACCACTACCCCGCTTGCACCACCGCCGCTGAAACTGAGCTGTGTCGAATTGGCATTCCAGGTAATATTACCAAAACCTGTGATCGTCTGCGAGCCGTTGATCAGTGGAGATACAAATGCGACACCGGTCGGTGTAAAATAGTATTTCGTACTAAAAGTTTTGGGCACATTCCCGTTCAGCCAGGTCAGAGAGAGAGTCCGGCTTCTCTGGTTAACAGTAATTTCATAAGTATTGGCACCCAGCGTAACACGTTTGAAATAGGGTATATATTTGGCAATATTATTGAACACTATCGCTTTGGCCAAGTCCCCGTTTCCGTACGCAGTCGCCTGCGCCTGAGTGGCCTTCGTGAGTACCAGCCTGCTCTGGTTTTTACGGCCGACGAAAGCCATCCGGTCTGCTGTAACGGAGTCACCGTAAATGCTGAATTCGAAGTCTGAAAGTAATCCTTCGCCACGCTCACCGCCGTTAACTTCCTCATCGGGATCGGCCAGCACGTGCAGATAGGAATAAGTATCGAATATCAACGAAGGCGTTTGCATGGCTTTTAACCGGTAGCTGCTTTCCTTGGATTTGGCCGCAGAGGCGTCCGAAAAATCGGAATACATCGTTACCCGGTTCTTGTCGTCGAATTTGAAATAAAACCCGTAACTGCCGCCGCCGCCTGGGTAAATAACCGCATTCCAGCCATAGGGTGCTTCGACGAGCTGCTTTTCGTATGAAGCCAGTGCTGCATTCAGACGCACGTCCGCCGACTCTTCAAAAACCGTATCGTCTTTATTTTCACAAGAAAAGAAAGCGGTGGTCAGAAACAGCAGGTATAAAAATGATCTCTTCATCTGGCATTAAAAAAGTTTATTCATCGAAGTCCGCACTCTTTTTTGCAGACTGTAAAAATCAATTTTCCAGGTATTCTTATAATAGGCTACAATAATAGCCTCTTTTTGCCGCAATGCGGCCTGCGCCTGGGCCTTTGTTACACCGCTGGGGCTAGTCCCTTCCGGGATCGAATTCACGATCTTGTCGAAACCTGCCTTTCCTTCGGTGAGCATCATCGCGATCATCTCTACAAAATCCTCGTCGAAGGCAGATGAGCTATAAGCGGTAATAAATCCGTCGCGGCGGGCGTCCGCATCGCTCCAGTTGATCCAGTTACCGCCCTGATAATACGATTTTGAAATATTCTTGTACTCGACCGGATAGAGGACTGTCTGGTGCAAGATGTGCCCGAACTCGTGGTGGATCGTGTGCAGGAACCAGTCTTTTACAAACGAAGAGTCCTTCGCCGGATCGTAACCGGCCATCCCCTTGATTTTAAAGAGGTTCACACCATACAAGATCACTTTCC
>DATMSL010000376.1:0-6359 GCA_035565435.1 Dyadobacter sp.
TTTTCTTGGAATTTTCTCCATCCCCATTGACATGATGGCATTAACATTTGTAACAAGAGGATGGTTCGTTTTTTACCACCTGCCAAGGCATATCAAGAAGAGCAGCTCAACGGTTTATGTCGATATGGTATCAAAAACTAAGATTTGACCAAATTTACCATTATGAAAAAGTTGGTGCAGCAGCGTATTGTCATTGGCGGCTACATTTTAGCTGCGACCGTGGTTGATAAATTGATAGCTATCTCAGCGTCAAAGATTCAGTGGCACTTAGGCACGATAGATGAACAAAGTAACTTTAAATTCACTTTTTCTGTCAACAACAGTTTTGTTAATAAGCACAATCGGCGGGGCATTGATAGCTCAAAAACTAGCTCAAGGCGGCGCTGGATTTAGCTTTCTCTGGTTCAGCTGCCCAATCGCATTGTTTATTTTAACTCTGCAATTAACTACGTTTTCGCCTGCCAAACAAAAGCTTTTATTCCAGTTGCTATTTCTGGGTTTTTTTGGTCTTTCGATGGTATGGTTTATGTTATCTCTATTTTTGCCCATATTTTGGATTAGGGAAATCAACACGTCGGTAAAATTCACATTGTTCGCGATTTTCATTACCGTCATGATTTTCAATTTAAGACTTGGGTGGAAAGCCTTAAATAAAAGATGGAATGAAACTGGCGCCACTGCCTTCGAAGCGGAATTTAAAAAAACCGCCACCGTTGATTGGAATAAAGTGGTTCGCGACATGAAGATTACCCATAATATTTTCATTCCGGGAATCCCTGAAGGCTGGACCTCTTTCGTTTCCATTATTCTTATAATATTCATGATTCTTGGGCTAAACCTACGTCTGGCCTATCCGGTGTTTAGTGTTTTTGCATGGGGCATTCCTGCCATCTTTATAGCATCTTATTTCATTCAAGTTTGCGGCTTTTATTTTGCCCAAGCTGTCCAGGTGCGAAGGATAGAAAAAAATCTTAATATCATGCTGAAATCGACGAATTAATATTTGCAGTTACTCTCGCACCCATATTAATTAGAAACCACCGCGAAAGACCGAGTACGTACGCAAAAAGAAAACCCGCCGTTTCCGGGGCGCGAAGATCTGTTCGATTCGACCATGTCAACTAAACATTCCCGCCTAACCTTTGAAGGGATAGTGTGATGAATCACCGTTCGGACCGAACAAAAGTTCTGGCCTAAAACCTGCAATCTTGGAACGGTCCGCGTTTTTCATCTGCGACGTCGCGATTTGCGGCCTTAGCCCCAGTTACTGCATCATCCGCCATGATTTTTACCGCCTTTGGCAACCTCACTCAAACCTTTTGCGCTCAGCTCAGGGCGCCCCACGCTAGTCGAGAGTTCGACTGTTTCATCCGGGTAAATATGAATTCCCAGATATTTAGCGCCAGGCAGAACATTAACCAACTCAAGACCATTCTTGTTGACGAGGGTATCTCCATTGCGCGGAAAACCTTCAGGACCGTCAAGTCTCCATGTGACCTTCTTCGGCCCTAAAGTTAATGACACGCCGCCCGTGACACCCTTTCCGGTATTGGGGTAAGGACCTGAAGCCTCATCGCCTTTGCCATCGATGTTAACCTCGAAAATCGGCCGATCCCAATAGCTGAACACGACAATATTCAAAACGACTTTCATAGACTTTGCCTCGCAAGCGTCAATAAAAAAAAGGGAGCCAAGCGCCGTGATGAATACTCGGCGACTGAGGCGGATATCCTTTGAGGCTACTAAACTCATGGCAACAACTCCATCGATTCGGAAAATCTTATCTGTCCATCTTTCACACGCGCCAGTACACCGGCGATCACGCCATCCTGATTCCAGCGCTTGCCGTAGATCAACGAAACGCTGACATAATTCACCAGATCCTTGATCGTTTCCCCGTGCACCGATTAAAGCGCGCATCACGTAACCATAGCGCGCCTCGGGGCATATGTCGCGCAACAAATGCGGCTGATTTAAAGCATGAGCTGGAAGGATTTCATGGCTTTCAAGAGAGAGATGGACAAAGTGGGCAAGGCATTGGGGACAACGGCTCCCGGGGAACTGATTTAATTAAATCCACAAAAAAGTCTCGTCGGCAAGGTAAGCCGGACCTGCCGATGGGGGTGTTCTACCTTTAACAGCGACGGCATCTACAGGACAGCGACGAGGTCATTTAGGTCATCTCTACCGCAGGCATCGCCTCATCTGCCATGCCGATCACCCATTTTTGCGGCGTCCTTTTCACCGCGCGCGGTGGCGTGTGGGAAATGGACCGAGGTTATAAGCTCAACCGTGTCATCAGGATAGATATGAACAGATAGAAATTTCGATCCTGGCACGATCTGATTCTGATTCAGCTCCAGAACGTTTTTGTTCTGAACCTTTTCCCCAACACGGGCCGCACCTTTCGGCCCATCGAGCTTCCAGGTGACGATCTTGGGGCCCAGCTTAAGTTCGAAGCCGGTCGTCGTGCTTTTGCCGGTTTCCGGGTAGGCGCCTGAGACCTCGTAGCCTATGCCATCGACGTTGACCGCGAAGATTGGTCGGTCCAGGTAGTTAAACACCACCAAATCCAGTGCAACGCGCATATCCTTGGCCTCGCAAGCGTGGAGTAACAGAAAACCACAGGCGGCGAGCATAATGTTGCGCAGCCTCACCCGCATGACCTTCTTGAAATTTTTTCCACAATATTCCAATCTATTATTTAGCTGCGTATTGGCCTGGCCCTTTGACGCGCCGCAGGCAGGTAAGGCATCAACTTCATCGCGGCAGAGAACCTTAGCTCGCCGTCTTTCACCAGTCTTTATTTTGGAAAAGAGCCCTACAGGCCGTCCTTCATATCCTTGACGGTGCGTTTGATCCAGTTCAGGCCTTGGTCGTACAACCTCTCCGCGCCATCTTCGATGTCATCCACCTTCTTGGAGCCTGCAGAAACCGCGTCTTTGCCGGCCTTGGTGGTGGCGTTATACGCATCTCCGACGGCATCGGCTGCTGCCTGCGCTTTGCGTCGCGCATACGCTGCCGCCTCTTGGGCCTTGTGTTGAGCCGCTTCAGCGGCATCATTGGCGGCCTTTGCTGTAGCATCGTAAGCGCGCTTGGTCGCGGCCGCAGCCTCATCAGCCTTCTGGGCGGCGTAATCGGCCGCCTCCCTAGCTTTGCGTTGTGCGTAAGCCGCAGCTTCTTCCGCCTTGTGCTTTGCATATGCGGCAGCCTCTTCGGCCTTTTGCTTGGCTGCTTCGGCGGCATCCTGGGCTGCTTTAGTGGTGGTATCGACGGCTTCCCCGACCTCTTTCTTGCCGGCTTCGTAGGTATCGCCAACGGTTTTGGTCACCGCGTCACGCTTGCCCCCCATCCACGTGCCCCATTCGGTCCAGACGTTCGTAGTCGATTCATCGACTCCACGAGGTTTGAAATAACTGAACGGCTCAACCAGATTGAAGATAAAGTCAACCTTCGAGTCATGAATATAATGCGCAACGAAATTGACTACTTCGTCCGTTGCGGGCTTGTCCCATGCGCTGAGCTGCCAATCTTGCGGTTTAACGTATTGGGCATAGCCTCTTATCCCCATCCCGCCGATACGCAGCCAGCCGCCAACCTTGGCTGCGAGCCGGTATTTCTTAACTTCCCATGCCATTCCCTTAGGACCGATCTTTTTGTATGGATCGTCATTCCGGCGCCGATCACCCGGCGTTTCAATGCCCCGCCTAGCCATCGTACCGTTTGCGCTATAGAAAACCTGCAAATGACGCTTCATCTGCGCCTCGACCGTACCTGACATCGGTCCGCAAGCTGCCATGTAGTTGCCATAAGAAACCTGGGTGCTATCGAGACACTCAAATCGCTCTTCAAACATTGGAAAGTTTACTTTTTTGATTTCGTCGTATGGCAACAGCCGCACTCCGCTGGCGATGGCCTCGCGCATCATGTTGCGCATCGGAATACGCGCGTAGTTGTTATCAATCCCTTGATCTTTTGGGCCGTAGCCGCCACCGACATCCGAGTGAACGCCTGGATAGACATCCTCAACCCATTCCCCGGCGAGCTTGCCGTTCTTTCTTATCAAATCAACAGGAAACGCCACCCTAACCTCGTGAGCCGCGACATAATGGACACAACGCTCAACGAGAGGCGAGACAATCAGTTCACGCTCTTGAAATGGCAACCTCACGTTCTTCGAAGGGACGCCAAATGACGCGACGGTGTCGAAAATTCCAAGAAAACTTTGCCGTACCGGATACCCATGCAACTTCAGCCCATCTTCACTTTTCTCGCAATTGGCAATCACCCGGTTGGAAAAGGCGCGGGCTAAAGCGGCCCCGCGAGAAAATCCAAAAAAGGACATATCGATTACCTTGATCAACCGATATTTAGCCAGAACCGCGTTGATGTCCGCGAGACCTTGTTGAGCACCGGTCTTAGCATATTTCTCAGTTTCTCCGCCAAGCGCTTTCGCGTTACGTATCAATTGTTCGGCCAACGCGTCGCTCACCAGTTGGTCTCCAAGCTCCAGCCTACGAGAACCACCTGACCCAAAACCCTGCCCGCGAATACCATCTTCAGTCCAAATTCCAGCGGAATCTATCCAATTTGCCGCTTTTCCGTTGAAAGGTGTGCCTACGCCGGAGACGTAAATGGGAAAAATATCTTTGCTCTCGTGCTGCTGCATCGCATAATACAAGCGGCCCACATTACTCCACTTGTTCATTTTGACGCCGTCGACCGTACCATCGAACTCTTGGTTATTGCCTGTCCCGTCAAAGAAAACGGTAAGCCGAACCACATCCCGGCAATCTTGGAATGGCCCGCGCTTTTCATCTGCGACGTCGCGATTTGCGGCCTTAGCCCCAGCTACGGCATCATCCGCCATGATTTTTACCGCCTTTGGCAACCTCACTCAAACCTTTTGCGCTAGGCTCAGGACGCCCCACGCTAGTCGAGAGTTCGACTGTTTCGTCGGGGTAAATATGAATTCCCAGATATCTAGCGCCAGGCAGGATGTCAATCAACTCAAGATTATTCTTGTTGACGAGGGTATCTCCATTGCGCGGTAAACCTTCAGGCCCGCCAAGCCTCCAGGTGACCTTCTTCGGTCCTAAAGTTAACGACACCCCACCCGTGACACCCTTTCCGGTATTGGGGTAGGCCCCTGAAGCCTCATCGCCTTTGCCATCGATGTTAACCTCGAAAATCGGCCGATCCCAATAGCTGAACACGACAATATTCAAAACGACTTTCATAGACTTCGCCTCGCAAGCATTAATAAAAAAAAGGGACCCTAGCGCTGTGATGAATACACGACGGCTGAGGCGCATATCCTTTGATATTAATGAACTCATGGTAACAACTCCATTGCATCGGAAAATCTTATCTGCCCATCTTTCACACGCGCCAGTACACCGCCGATCACGCTATCCTGATTCCAGCGCTTGCCGTAGATCAACGACACGCTGACATAATTCACCAGATCCTTCATGGTTTCCAATCCAATCTCCCGTGCACCGATTAAAGCGCGCATCACGTAACCATAGCGCGCCTCGGGCCGTATATCGCGCAACAAATGCGGCTGATTTAAATCGACATAGTACAAAACATGGTCGGGCGTGCTGGCGTCAACCAATTCATCAACTTGACGTTGCCGCAACTTCAGCGGTTTATTTAGATGCACCGTAGGCGCCCCCTCAATCGAGACGGTATGCATTTCGCCGTCACGGTCCCAATACCACCATCCAGACAAGCCCCCGTAAAGCAGAGAGAGCTGCTCATCGTCGAGTACCGGCCCCTTGACGTAGAGGGTGCTATCGTCCTTCTGACCGATCAGCGTGCCCAGTATCGCCGGATCCCAAAACGCAAAGAACATTTCGGTATCGTCCGGTAAGCGAATCTCGGTGAACTGCTTTAATTGCTCAAATAAGGCATCGAATTCCAACTGGCTCGCCAACACGGTCACGCAAGGCTTTCGCACACCCATTCGAGCAATCCACTCCCATGTGGCTCCTCCGCGCGCGGGGCTCGGCAAACTCACAAGATGCGGCGAGTTTTCCGCAAGCGGACTGCCCTGCGTGGCGCCCAACAGGCAGCGCACTTCGCCGCCGACGGCCGTCAGCGCGCCAGGTAGCGCCTTTTCCTGCGCGCTGTCGGCGATAGCGTACCAATTCCACTGCGGTTCGTTTCGCGCCACTGCCGCCAGTGTATCGATATGCGGATACATTTCGCTAATCACGCCTACGCCCCCTTGTTAATGAACGCGGTACGCTGCGCGGCCCGCTTGGCCAGGCATTCGATACACACCGACTGCGGCAGGATCGGCAATTTGTAGTTGACTTCCTGGCCGCCGGCAAAGCTCTTCTTACCCGCAT
>DATMSL010000377.1:0-10749 GCA_035565435.1 Dyadobacter sp.
AAGTTTTTATCCCTATCTGAGATTTGGGATCGGCGCGAATGGCCTGCTGCATATGCGGAAGATGGAGGACGTTTTCCGCAGGTTCATTCCTGAAAATACTTTTGAATCACTGAAAATACCATTGGTAGTGACCGCTACCGACATTGTTTCGGGTGAAGAAGTACGTTTCCGAAGCGGTGAACTGGCTTTACCGGTCCTAGCGTCCTGCTGCATTCCCGGACTTTTCAGCCCGATGTATTATAATGGCCGCGATCTGGTCGATGGCGGCGTTTTGAATAACCTGCCCGTCGAGCCGGTACTCGACGAAGCAGATTATATTATCGGAAGTCATTGCAATCCTTTTAATCTGGATAAACCACTGAAACGGACCACCGAGATCGTCTACCGGAGCCTCATTCTGGCTATGCACAACAAAACCAAAGCACGGTTCACCAAATGCGACCTGCTCATCGAACCGCCTGCGTTGAGCCGTTTCAGCATTTTCGATTTCCGGAAAGCGGACCAGCTTTTCGAAACCGGATACACATTCGCACAAGCGCTCCTGAACGACCGCAAGGTCCTACTTTCCTGATACCGCCACCGCTTTATTACCCAGCGTGCTAACCACCCATTCTCCTACTTGCCTCCCTTGCTTCTGACCATTCTCGATCGCGTCCATAAAGTGAATACCACCGTAAAACCGCGATATGCCGGATTCCTCTGAGGCATGCAGGAACGATTTGAATGAGCGTGCTTTCAGGTTGAAACGTTCCTCCACCGTGTCGGTATAGGCAAAATTATCGCCGAAATAGTGGGTAAGAATAACAGCAGCTGCCGTCGATATGACCGAGTGGCCACTCAGGTACTCCGGAAATGGCGGTGTTTGGAGGAATGGCTTCCATGTCGGGTCGATGTATTTACGGATTGCAGTTTCGGGGCGGATGCGGTTGCTGCGGTATTTCTCGTCCCAGCAGGCCATGAAGCCATCCATCAGCCCGATCGCCACGGAAGTATTGATCAACATGGTTTTGGAGAAATCGGTTTTTGCTTTTCGGCAGGCAATGTCGGTAATACCCATCCAGTGCGCGCCCGGGGAGATTTTCTTCATCCCTACCAACAAATGGCCCTTGTTTTCCAAAGCAAACGGATTACAATCCCAGAACGCAGCGATCACCCGGTGCTCTTCCGCCTTCTGGTCGTCGTCGTAATTATGCTTCATCAGCTTATAGAACTCCGAGTCCTTCGATTCCGAAAATGCAACAGGCGGCGCGGGCATGAACTGCGACGCCGAGTCCAATGTGAATGGCCGCACGGTTTTGAAATAAGGCTCTACTGGCGGGAAATAGCCTGGAGGCGTCGGATACCAGGTTCCCGGCCCGCCATGCGGCTCATAGCGCGGGAAGTTGCTGATCTTGTTGTAACGGTCGGCTTTGGCATATTTGAGGATTTGCTTGCTGATTACAAGCGCATATTCCTGCGACCCGGCCAGTACCTCGTCGGTAAAGCCGATTTTCTTGCAGGAATCAACCAGGCTCTGCTGATACTTTTTGAGCAGAGGGCCACCCGAAGGCTGCATTTTCTTTGCCGTTTCGAGCATCGCCAACGCTGCCGCCAATTGATACGAATACTCGGCTACCTTCGGCTTTTCGATTGCCGGGAAGTCATTGAGTACTCCGTGCATGGAGGGATACGCTTTGTCGTTTGCAGCCACTACTTCATAACCAGCCAAACATGCGTAAGAATAAAACCTCGCCCCCAGCGGCGGGTTGGTGACGTCATGCACCATTACGTCGGTCATCTGCTGTGTTACCTGACCGATAACCGTCGGATCGATCTCCTTTTTTGATTCACTCTTTTTGCAGGCCGCCCACATGACAGCTAGCAGCATTCCGAGAAGAAGGTTACTGAACTTTACCAATTTGATATGCTTTTATTTCCTGTTGATTGATCCCGAATAGCAGTTTATTACCAAGCGGCAGCACGCTGCGCACGTCGCCTTTCAAGCCAAATCCCGATTTATCCTGATTGACGTATTCAAATTGTCCTTTGCCATTGCCCTGCAAAAGGATACCGTAATTGGCATCATACTTCCCGAAACGGAGCCTCGCCTTGCTGATATTGCCGCAAAGCAACAAATCCTTTTGGCCATCGCCATTGTAATCGAGTGAGGTAATGGTATAAACCGGTGACACCTGCGTCTGCAGAGGCAACACCTTTTCAACGAACCTGCCATTCGCGGCCCGCTCGAACAAGGCGGTTTTCAGATAAGTCGCCTTCAGTTCCTTCGCTCCTTCCAGTTCTTCTTTGGTGAAAATTTCCTTCACACTCAGGTCCGCGTAACTTTTGTAATCCTGGTAACGGGTACGCATAATGCTCATCTGATCGAGCATTTCGTCGCGGGTTACATAGGGATAGCTCTTTCCCTGAATGTAAAAGCTCATAATCGGGTCAACGGAGCCATTGTCGTCGAAATCCTTGTACACCATTTCCACCGGTTCGCTGTCACTGGCTTTACATTGGGTGTTGGTACCCATGTTACCGATCACAAGGTCGTCCTTGCCGTCTCCGTTCAGGTCTTCTACGAGGATTTTGTTCCACCAGCCATTATACGGTTTATCGAAATACTCAGTGGTTTTGTTTTCGAGCTTGCCATTGTTATTGATCAAAACAGTAACCGGCATCCACTCTCCTACCACGATCAGGTCTGCTTTTTTGTCACCATTCAGATCCGTCCAGGCGGCGTCGGTCACCAGACCTATATTTTCCAGCTCTTTGGAAATAGAAGCAGTCTGATCGGTGAATTTGCCTTTACCGTCATTCATCAGGACATAGCTGCGGGGTATTTCGGGGTACCGGCCCGGAACGACGCGGCCGCCTACAAAAAGATCAGGCTTGCCGTCCCCGTTGATGTCCGCCGTGCGTACGCAGCTCGTACTTGTGAGCATAGCGGGCAATGCGCCCACTGCTTTGGTGAAATTACCTTTGCCGTCATTGATATACAACCGGCTTTGCAGCAACGGATCCTCCGGCATAAAGTTCGCATAACCGCCGCTGGCCACGAATATGTCCTGCACGCCATCGCCATTCGCATCAAAAAACAATGCATCGGTATCCTCACTTTGCTTATCGGCTTCGAAAGCAGGAACAGGCTTTGCGGTAAATGCACCGCCCTTTTGCTGCATGTACAACTTAGCCGCCTCACCCGAGGTACCTCCGATAAACACATCATCCAGGCCGTCGCCATTCACGTCGCCTTTCCGCATGCATGGATTAGAGAAAGAAATCGGGTTGATCAGCAAGGGTTGACGTTTGAAGTCATTCGTTTTCACCGCCGGGCTCTTGAATGCAATCGGCGAAGCAACCGGTGCGAACAGCGGCGCGACCGCTTTTTCGGCCTTCGCTTTCTCTTTCGCATTCACCTCCGAAAGCGCCAGCGTAGTATTTATTTTAGGATTGATCACCTTTTCCTGCTTGCCATTCAGCCAGGTTACCACCAGCGAATCCACGGCACCCTCCTTACCCAATCCGAAATGCAGCGTCGGCGATACGCTCGACTGGTAGCCGCGGGTCGGCATTTGTTCGAGGTATTGCTGCTGGCCTTTCTGGTAGATCGTCACTTTCGCGCCGAGCCCCAGCGTGTTCTGGCCGGCCCCCGTCAATTTTACTTTGAGATAATTGTTCTTTAAATGCTTATCCCCATCATTCTGGTAAATGAATGCGGGCTTGTTGATATTGTTCACGACCAGGTCAAGGTCGCCGTCGTTGTCGAGGTCGGCGTAAGCCGCGCCGCCGGAGTTGGATATCTCGCCCAGGCCCCAGCTATCGGCTACGTTAGTAAATGTCAGGTCTTTTTTGTTTTGAAAAAGGTAGTTTTTCATATTCGAAGACGGCATCTGGTACACCAGTTGGAGCACGTCTTCGCGCTTTACCTGGCCTTCAATGCGCTTCAAATGATCCCCCATGAATTTTACGAAATCCATGTTGGTGAAGTCCCGCAGGTTACCGTTGGTGATGAAAAGATCTTTCCACCCGTCGTTATCATAATCCGCGAATAGCGATGCCCAACTCCAGTCGGTATTGGAAACGCCTGAAAGCTGGCCAATTTCTGAGAATACCGGATGTTTGGTACCCTTGCCCAGGCCCTCATTCAGTTGCAGCATATTGCGCATATACTGGTGATGAAAACCCATTTTGACATTAAAGTCAAACAACTCGTAATTATCGAGGCCCGTTAGCAGCTTCTGGCGACGGTTATCCTCAGGAAGCATATCGAGCGTAAAAATATCAGGCAGGCCGTCGTTGTTGAAATCGGCAACGTCGTTACCCATCGACGAGTGCGACGTGTGGCCGATAGCCGCGTCGAGTACGTCGGTGAAGGTGCCGTTGCCATTGTTGATATATAAAAAATCCGGGACGGAATAGTCGTTCGAAATGTACATGTCCTGCCAGCCGTCCTGATTGACGTCGGCAATACCGATGCCCAGGCCGTAGGTCAGTTGTGAACTGTGGATGCCTGCCTTTTTAGTAATGTCTGTAAAATGTGGTGTACCGTTCTGCGGATCGTTCCGGAACAATCTTACACCGGTCACGGGGTCTTCCTTTTTGAGAATATCAGCTGTGCTGGCCTCGTCGAGGATCGGCAGGGCTTTGGGGTTGTGGTTGAGCAGGAACATATCGAGGTCCCCGTCTTTGTCAAAATCGAAAAATGCAGCTTGTGTGCTGTTGCTCATTACCCCAAGACCGTATTGCTCCGCCATTTCTTCAAACTGCGGGATGCCCTGTGCATTGTTGCCTTTGTTGATGAACAGCTGGTCTTTCAGACTCTCGGGCGAGACTGCCCCGGAGTAGCAAACGTAAATATCCAGTTTACCATCCCCATTTACATCGGCCATCGTGACTCCCGTCTTCCACGGGCGCTCACGCCCCCCTACCTGCGCAATGGTCGTGATGTCCTCGAACACCATCTTGCCCTTGTTCAGATACAGCTTGTTGGGCACCATGTTACCGGTGAAGTAAATATCGTCGAGCCCGTCACCATTGAGATCGCCTACGGCAACGCCACCGCCATTATAGAAGTATTCATACATCAGCACATTGGTGTTCAAACCCTCGGTCAGTGTATTGGAGAAATCTACTTTTGTCTGTTCGGGACTCAGGAGGGTAAAGAGCTTCGGGCCGTCGGGACCTTTCTTTTCTTCTTTGGAATCGGGGGATTTGTCACAACCGGAAAGTGCCAGTCCAGCGATCAGAACAATGCTGCCTGCTTTCCAGGGCCATATTTGCTTCATAACAGGAATGAAGAGTTTTGAAGGAGTAAAAAAAGAAACTATGCCTTGTAAAGCCAAGGCATAGTTTCAGTAAAATTAGTCAATAAAATATAACTATTTATCGTAACCCGGGTTTTGTACCAGTTTTGCGTTACGGTTGATTTCATCGCGGCTGAACGGACGGAAATACATCTTGTCCACCCACGTACGGTTCTCGTGCGATTTCTCTTCCACCGGAGTGTAAGTATAATCGTAAACCGTTGGATCGTAGTGATATGGTTCTTTCATCGACTTACCAGCCTTGAACTTCCCGATTACGTTGATATACTGCAAAGAGCGTCCCAATGTAGTGGAAGCAACCATCCAGCGACGTGCATCGTGGTAACGCTGCTCTTCATAAGCCATCTCAATACGTTTCTCGTGACGGTAAGCTTCTTTCAAAGCAGCGCCTGAAACTTTCAATGCAGGCATACCAGCACGGAAACGGATCTTGTTGAGCCATTCCAATGCAACGGCTTCTTCACCTACTTCAATGCTCGCCTCGATATAGTTGAAAACGTTTTCAGTTACTCGGAAAAACGGCCATGGAATGTTCTGACGATCCGTGTTGTCGTACAGCGACGGGTTCGGATCGATGAACTTACGCATGTAGTAACCGGTGCGGCTACCGTTCCAGTCTTCGATCGAGCTGCTGCGGGTATCCAATCCTTTACGGTTGATCAATGCCCCTTTGTCGTCCAGAAGGTCATATGCACCTGTCTGGATTTGGTTAGCAGGATCTTTCGCATCCGAAGGACGCGGTTTCCAGTTCGCTCCGTCGTACATGATCGTTGCATAGAAACGCGGGTCGCGGTTTACGTAAGGGTTCGCTTTATGCGTAGGATTCGTCCATGAGAACGGCGTACCGTCCATCATTTCATAATCATCCACTAGCGTTCCGATCGGCGTGTTACCCGCCCAGTTGTGATAGCCGTTAGGGCCGTTGTTCAAACCGGTCTGGCGTGCACCTTCGTTTTGGCTAGGCGTGAAGTAACGTCCGAAAACGATGTCGTTTGCCGACGCATCCAGGGTTTTGTCCGCACTGGCACCAGCCATCGCCAAAGAGATGTAGTTGAGGCGGCCTTGTTCAGGAGTTACGGGAGCAGTCAGGTTTAATTTATAGCCATTGCCACTCGCATCCAATGCTGCTTTTGCAGCAGCCTGCGCAGCCACCCAGCGAGCCTTGCGGTCGCCCGAAGGATATCCCAGGAATTCAGGGTTCGGGAAAGCAGCGATCACCGCCGATTTTGCCTTTGCAGTCGGAATGTCATGCAGGTCGCTGGCAGCGTACAATAATACACGGGCTTTCAATGCGAGCGCGGCAGCCTTGGTAGCGCGGCCTTTCACCAGCGATTTTCCTTCCAGCAACAATGCAGAGCTGTCGGCATCGCTTATGATCGACTTCACACACTCATCAAACGTAGCACGGGCGACGGAGTAATCTTCGTTCAGCGCATATACTTTTTTGATAAGGGGAACCGAGCCGTAATAACGTACCAGCTGCTGGTAGTAATAGGCACGCATGAAGTAAGCTTCACCTTTCAGACGTGCTCTCAGCGTTTCGTCCGTAAACGTCGCACTTCCGAGGTTGCTGATAGCAAGGTTGGCAGCGCGGATGTACTGGTACATCTGGCTCCACCCGTAGGTGTTATCCACCCAGCCCAGGTTCGAAGGGCTCAAACTACCTTCGTTCACGGTATTGATGTTACGGCCTGTATGAGTAAATACGGCTTCGTCGGTCAGAGAAGCAAGCATTTGCTCACTGAAACCACCCTGCTGAAGTCCCGCATAAATACCCGTGACAAACCCTTCAGCCAATGCCCCGTCCGTCCATACTGCGTCGGTTGGGATTTCGGTAGGCGGCGTTACGTCGAGAAAGTCAGTATCGCACGACGAAAGTCCCCCGCCCATCAATGCTATTAACAATAGACTTTTATATTTCAATTTCATGTTTCTTGTTCGTTAAAATGCTAAACGTACACCTGCGCTGACAACTCTTGATTGCGGATAGTACTGACCACTGTTGGTAGTCGCTTCCGGATCCCACACTTTGATTTTGTCGAAAGTAAGCAGGTTCAATCCGTTCACATAGATTCTCAGGTTGCTCAAACCGATTTTCGAACCGATTTCCGATGGCAGGTTATACCCGATTTCGACATTTTTCAAGCGCAGGTAGTTGTTGCTTTTCAGGAAGTAGTTGTTGATACCACCACCGCTACCGCTGGTGAAACCATTGCCAGAGCCAACATTTGTATAGTACCTGTTGTTACGGTTGGTCAAACGCGGATATTCGCTTGTCGGATTATCAATAGTCCAGCGGTGGTCGAAGTCATATTTCAGGTAGTTACCAATGTCACCAGATTCTGTAAGGCCTACGAGTTGTAAACCACCCGCTGCTCCCTGGAACAACATCGCCAAGTCAAAGTTCTTATAGCCCAAGTTGATCGACGCTCCGCCTGTAAACCATGGGCGTTGCGTTTTCTCGGAACGAACACGGTCATCCGCATTGATTTTGCCGTCATTATTAATATCCTTGAACTTCATGTCACCAGGACGCAGGTTACCTGTGATAGGGCTGTAATCAAGTTTGTTGGCATCGATTTCCTCCTGGCTCTTGAATGCACCGTCGAATTGGTACAAAAGGAAAGAGTTGTAAGGCATACCGGTAGTTCTTTGGTAAGAAGGAGCACCTGGTGTTTCGTCCCAGAACTTAATTTTGTTTTTTGCATAACCACCGTTCACGCTCACAGAGTAAGTGAAGTCTCCTGCGCTGCCGTCGTAGCTAACTTTGAACTCCCATCCTTTGTTTTGCAGTTTACCCAGGTTTTGAGGCGGAAGCTTGCCGTCGATACCCGCTGACGACGGAGTAGAACCGGTTTTCGGGATCAATATCTTCGAACGGTTATTCACGAAGTAGTCAAACTCGAATGACAGTTTATCGTTCAGCAATGTACCTTCGATACCGAAGTTCGAGTTGTTGGCAACCTCCCATGTGAAGGTAGGGTTGGCAACGCGGCTTTCCAGCAAAGTTTTCGCAACCTGATCGTTAATAATGTAGCTACCGAAGCCCATTGTCGACAGATATTGGTATTCTGCCAATGTCTCAGTTCCGAGCAAGTAAGGCTCAGCACCCATTTGTCCCCATGAACCACGCAGCTTCACGTTGTTCACGTAGCGGGAAATGCTGTTTTTCCAGAAACCTTCTTCCGAAATACGCCATCCGGCAGACACACCTGGGAAGAAACCTGAGCGACCTTCCGGAGGGAATACCCATGAGTAATCTTTACGCCAGAGGAATTCAGCAAGATATTTTTCTTTATAGTTGTAACCTGCGCGACCGTAGTAGCTCAAACGAGCTCTTCTGAAAAGGTCGAAGTTGTTGATGTCCTGCTCGGCAGTACCACCCGCGAACAGCTGGTCAACAACCGGTGAAATGAAGTAGCGGCGGAATGCATAGAAACCATCTCCATCTACTTTCTCACGCTGGATACCAGCCATTACATTGAAGTTGTGTCCGTCGATTGATTTCTCGTAAGAAACCTGGCCGGTCAGCTGGATCGAAAGTTCTTGTGAAGAGCTCTCTCTCAGACGCGGATCTTTGAACGTCGAGCGAACGGTTCCTGTCAGGAATGGCGTTTTACCATCCGCTTCGTAAGTCTTTTTGTCCCAGAAATACAATGTCCATGGCGTTTCAAAGTTTTTCTGACGACGCATTTGCTTATCGATTGCGGCCATCGCGTTAACTTTCAATCCCGGAACGCCGGGGATCAGGATTTCCAGGCCACCGTTGGTTTGGACATAATCTCTTTTGTCGTTGTTATAACCAGTTGTATTGGTAGTAATAACCGCCGGGTTCTGACCATTCTCGATATCAGGACCTGGACGACCGTCCGGCCAGATTGCGATTTCAGTCGGCTTACCGCGCATTAACATCCGGAAAATAGCACCTGCGCTGTTACCACCGCTTGGGAAGTGACGGAACTCTTCGCGAAGTGTAAGACCGAGGTTTGCGGTAACATATTTGTTGATTTTCGTATCAAGATTGACACGCATATCATATTGTTTGTAACCCGTTGCAGAGTTTACATAGTAACCATCCTGATTGATATGGCCAATCGAAGCAAGGTATTTCACGTTTTCGCTACCACCTGTTAATTGCAGGTTGTGTCGTTGCTGCGGCGCCCATTTGCGGATCACCGAGCCATACCAGTCAGTATTAGGGTGCAGGAAAGGATCTGAACCGTCACGGAATTTCTTCATATCGTCCGGATTGAAAACGGCGTTGATCACGTTTCCGTTGTCAGTTCTGGTATATGATCCGTTGGTATTGAAGCCTTGCAAGGCGCCTTGCCACTGTCCAACTGGCAGGTTGTCATAGATCTGCAACTCGTTACGGATAGTCGCATACTCAGCGGCATTCGACATTTCAGGCGTACGCGTTGGCTGCGCCACGCCGAGGTTCATATCATAAGAAAGTTGTGGTTTACCTGATTTACCACGTTTGGTAGTAATGAGGATAACCCCGTTACCCGCACGTGAACCGTAGATCGCCGCAGCCGCGTCTTTCAATACGGAAATACTTTCGATGTCGGCAGGGTTGATACGATCGAGACCACCGGAACGGTTGGGAACACCGTCCACAACGATCAGCGCGTTACTGTTACCCAGTGAGTTGGTACCACGGATACGGATTGCTGAGCCGTCATAGCCCGGTTCACCGCTCGATTGCACCGCAGAAATACCGGGCAAACGACCGCCCAGTGTGTTGGATAAGTTGGCAGCAGGAGCCTTCTGAAGTTCAGCACCTTTTACAGCCGTAACCGAGCCGGTCAGGGTTGCCTTTTTGGCGGTACCGTAACCTACCACAACGACTTCTTCCAAGGCTTTTGTATCAGCCAGCAGTATCACATCGAGAATGCTTTTGCCGCCTACGGGGATCTCCTGCGTGAGGTAACCGATGAATGAGAACACCAGCGTGCCGTTTCTCTCGGCATTAACGGTATAGAGTCCTTCATTGTCGGTTACTGTACCTGCGGTGGTTCCCTTCACGACAACGCTCACACCAGGCAGCGGCTGTCCCTGTTCGTCTTTGATCTTACCCTTGATGGTATTCTGGGCGAAAGCACCCACGACCGTCACCAGGGCCAGACAAAGAGAAAAAACACTTCGTGATACAGCACGAGGCGTCCATCCAGTAGAAAATCTCATAGATTAATAGTTAGATTAAAAAATGTTGTAGTAAGAATGTTTGCTTAACCGTATAAGCACGGAACGTTGCGCCAGGCGTGATTTTCGTTCCGAAAATCTGCCGTAGCGAGTCAGAAAAAGTGTAGCCAGGAAAATTTTTTACATAGAGTAATTTTAGTGATAAGGGTGAGTACTTTCATCGATCAGAGTTCAGGATATCAAACAGTGTACATCATACACAATCTTATATGGATACTCCTGTTGTTTGTAGAAGAAG
>DATMSL010000378.1:0-6908 GCA_035565435.1 Dyadobacter sp.
CTTTTCGGAAACTATTTCAGCAGATTGTGTTACCTTCCCTTGCTGCTATGCCTGTGTTGCTGTTATTTCAGTCGCACCCGCACCCGCCGGAGAATGGGCTGATATGGGAATTTCGGGGGGATATCGGCAATCTGCTGCGAGAATACCTGGTGAATACAGTCGCGGATACGCTGCTCTTTGTGTTCGTGTATATGATATCGCGCCGTGCAGGACTGCCGACTATTCCGGCAGTGCCGTTCTTGACATTAATTTGCATTACATTGCTATTTCCGCTGATCAGGGTCGGGAAGGTGAACGATATGCTCCTGCGCGGCATGATGCCGGTACTGATATTGATCGGCTGCTGTTTGCTGTATCCGCTCACAAGCCAGCCGCTGCCCAAAGTGCTTGCTATATTGCGGGGTAATACCAATTGTATCATCATCATGCTGGCCCTGATGCTCCCCGCCGTGGTAGGGATCGGACGGTTTTACCGCGCGGCGACGCTCAACCGCATTACGGCATTGTGGAGTCCGCCCAATACCGGGTTCGAGGCGATCCCTTATGACGCTTACCCAAGCCTGTACGAGACATTACGACAGCGCTGGTCACAACAGGAGGCGGACCAGTACCTCGAAAAACCTGACTCGTTTTACGAAAAGTACATTGCCCCGCCTCCCGCGAAAGATCTTTGATATGCTTAACGTTTGATAAACTGCTGCGCAGTCCTTACACCGTTCTGGTTTTCAAAATTCAACAAATAGATACCGGTTGGCCAGTCGGCTACATGGATTTCCTCGCTTGTGGACGCCTTCAGGGCCTTCCGGTGCAGAACCTGTCCTTTTGCATTGAAAATCGCTATTGCACCTGTGGCCGCGTTCTTGAACTCGACGCGCAATACCCGGTCGGTCGGGTTTGGGAAGAGCTGCCAGAGCATATTCTTGGCACCGATCTCGTTGCCAAGGATCGGACTCAAATCAACGGATACGGTTGAGTATCCTGACTGTGAAATCTCACTGAACGCCTGGATGCGGTAAGTAAATTTCGCATTGAGCTCGATGTCTTTGTCTTCGAAAGATAACGACTGCCCATTGAGTGTTTTCAATGTCTCGTAAGGGGCCGAATCGGATTTTTTGCGTTGCAACACGTAGCTGGTAGCAGTCTCTATCGCAGGCCAGGTTAATATTACTGAATTGTAGGTGCGGTTAGCCGAAAGCACAACATTAGGCAATGGCATGCCAATGGCCACGTTGTCGAAAGAAAATGCCCCCAAGCCCCGCTTGTTCAGTAGATATGGACCTGTAAAAATGCCGATGTTTTGCACAAATGGCACTTGCAACGGCAGGTTATCCGGATAGAACGAAGGCAGATAACTCAATTTCGTCGCATTGGACGCTTCTTTGAGTGTCAGCGTTACCTGATTTCCTGTCACTTTTCCGGCAGAAAAAGCTACTTTCTTTTCATCTCCATCCAGAAAAAAGAAGTTTTTAAGACTCAATACAAGCGGTTTGCCATCCTGTCCTTTTATCGTCGAATCAGCGGGCCATTTCAGTTCCTGGCCTTCGTCGAAGATCAGAGTGATTTCCTTTTTTTCCGCATTGGTATAGAATGCCCTTTTGATATCCGGGCTCCTCACATTGTCCGAATCTTTTGAGCCATAAATACCGGGTGCAAAAAAGCGGTACATCCGGCGGCCAAACTCTTCGTAACCCGACCTGTGATAATGCACACCGTCATAATCGGGTGTCCCAACAGCAGCAAAATGGTCTGTTTTCGGGTAAATGTATTTAGTCCTCCTCAGGAAATCGCGTATGGAGCCTCCCATTGGATTGGGAGTATCATTTCTTAGAACAATGACGTTCGACTGAACGACCACAAACTGGTCGACCTGTGGATAGTCACGTACCCAAAATTTACGCAACTGGTCGAACTCCGTGGCATAATTAGGGATATTCTCAAACACTTCCTGTTCACCGTGCATCCAGATAAACGCCCTGATGCGAGCAGGGTTGGCTACTCTCACCCTGTTACGCAAATTGCCGTAAAGTGAGCTAATGCTCATAGAGTCATTGGAACTGCGGCTATTCAGAAAGTCGGTCAGTTTCGCGCCGGGCAATGATCCGTTGATCACACAGGTAGGAATGCTATCGCGCTCGAGAATCTCCTTCTGCATTTCGAGGCCCCACGCGCCCACGTACGTCCACGACCACGCGGCGGCAGTCCAAAGGGTGTCGCCAGGTAAAATAGCCGGGGTCTGGTCCGGTGTGCGGGCGACAGTACGTGCATACTTGCTCGACCAGGCCCCAAAAACCGTCGCTGCCGCATTGGATTGCCCACTAATTACGTAGAAATCACCTGCCACTACCTCATTACGCCGCACAATCAGTGCCGAGTCGGCCTCGTGGCAAGCGTATACTTCAAAGGAATAATCAGCCATTTCCGCCTTGATTTTCGGCGTCATGCTGAATGTCCCGGTCGTACCGGCGCCGTAAGTGATCGCCGATTTCTGGTAGCCAGTCCGCACATTGTTCCGGAATGTTACCACCGACATATGATCCCATCCGGCCAGTTCGATCATGCCGGAAATAGGCACGTCGGCCAGGTTATCGTCCGCACGTGCATACAATTGCATGTCACGCGGCAGCTTGTTGAAAACCACCGAGTAAAAACGCTGGGCGCTGGCGCTGCCACATATGCAGCTAAAAAGGAAGGAAAGCAGGAAAAGTTTGAAGTGTGTAAAGTTCATTTCATTAAAGAAGCGGTTTCTGATGGCTATTAAAATTCTCCGGGCCCTGCTGGACGCAGGCAGACAAATGGCAGATCGATGCCCGGTTAAATATATCTTTAATATTTCATATTTAATGCCTCCGGTTTGCCGGACCGGGTTTCGGAAGGAAGCCAGTGCTCGTCGTACATCGCCAGGAACCACAAAACCATGATCATCGGCAGGGAATATTTGTCCCAGGACAGCTGTGCCTTGCCCAACAAGAGGGTGTTCAACAGAAATACCCAGGTAGCGAGATTAAACCGGGGAGATACAAACCGGACCAGTGTAACCAGCATGAGTACCCCGAAAACCAGCTGTTTTAGCAGTCCGCTAATGCCTATTTTCATCAATAATTCATCCACATAACCCAAATATGGCCAGGTAAAATAAGGATTATACGCCTGTTTGGCTGGGAAAAAGGCAACAATCGCAGCAATTACTACCAGAAAACCAGTGAACATCACCGGATGCTTTCGCGGATATTCCAAAAAGTGCGAAAAGCGGCGTGTTATCAACGTTTCCGGAACAATGTAGTACACCGCGACCACTGCCGAGGCATACATCAAATAGCCGAAATTGTAGTTTACCAGCTTATCCGAATCATAATGCTGATCGGCCATGACCGACGCGGGTGCGGGCCCATGCCATATCACCACCCACGGAACGATCGCCAGCACCGCCAGCGCATACCAGATCCAAGCGGGATCGGCGAATATGCTTTTTACCAGAACCACCGGATTGGTACTCCATTTTACATTCTTAAACACCTCATAGGCCAGGATCGCCGCAGGAAATGCCAGCATATATTGGCGGCAGCAAACCGCGGCGGCTAGCGACAGGAATCCAACCCAATGCCATTTACGCAAGTAGGCAATCACCCCTCCGAGCGTGAACACCATCGCGAAAATGTCGGTGTAGTAATAGACGCTCACCAGGTAGTAATTCGGAAAAATCAACAGTCCGCCCAGGCAAAGCCAGAAGCGCTTCGTGCGTTCGGGGCTGTACCACACAAAAAGCATCAGCAATGCAAAACTCGTAAAAGCCGTGAGCAGGCGGAGGTTCTGGATGTCTTCCCCAAAAACGCGCAATACCCATCCGCCCAGGATGAACGGGATCGGGGTGTTCAGCTCATTGTAAGTTTGGAGCAGGTGCAGCGAGGGGATCGGCTCGGTACTGAACAACACTGCCGTGGGCAGGTAATGATGTTCGTCCTGGTAGGGATCAACGGTAAACCGGTCTTTCAGGAAGAAAACAAGGATAAATAATGCGAGCAGGGCAAATGAGGTATATAACTTTTTGCGATGCATAGGATACTATATAAAATTGACTTCTGCGTTGAGCCGGATGCCGAATTGCCCGGCCACCGACGCTTGAATTTTTTCTGATAATGCCTTGATCTGCGCTCCTGTACCACCACCGTAATTCACCAGTACCAGTGCCTGGCGCGCGTGGACACCAATTTCGCCCTCCCGATAACCCTTCCAACCTGCCCGTTCGATCAACCAGCCGGCAGGTACTTTCACCATTTCGACATCTACGGGATAACCGGGCACTTCCGGAAAGGTTTCACGTAACTGCGCAAACTGAGCAACCGGTATCTCGGGATTTTTGAAGAAACTCCCCGCATTTCCGATCTCCGCCGGATCGGGCAGCTTGCTGCGACGGATTTGCATGATCGCCTCGCTGATGTCGCGGATCGTCGGGTTTTCAGCGCCCATTTCCTGCAATGTTTTTTGCACATCACCATAAGCCGCGTTCAAAACAGGCTTTTTGCTGAGCCTGAAAGTGGCTCCGGTAATCACATATTGATGCTTCAGAGCTTTCTTGAAAATACTTTCGCGATAGCCGAATTCGCATTCCGCATTGCTGAAAACGCGTTTTTGGCCACTTTCAATATCCACGGCCTCCACCGATTCTATCACACTTTTGATCTCCACCCCGTACGCACCGATGTTCTGCATAGGCGCCGCTCCAACGGTTCCGGGAATGAGCGAAAGATTCTCCACACCGCCAAAACCATGGTCCACACAATGCATGACGAAATCGTGCCAAACCTCGCCTGCGCCCACTTCGAGCACGACCGTTTCCTCAGTTTCTTCGAGAACTGTAATACCCTTGATACCGGGATGGATCACGAGCGCGTCGATATCCTGTGTAAGCAAAATGTTGCTTCCTCCACCCAGGATGAATTTCGGTGTTCCCTTCCACACAGGATCACGCAAAATGACCGTTAATTCATCGACGGAGGACACATTTACAAAATATCTGGCATCGGCATCGAGCCCGAATGTATTGAGATGACGAAGCGAAACGTTGGATTGTACTAGCATTGAAATCGGGGATAAACCGGGTAAAGTTAGGTATTACATTCAAAATTAAGTGGTATGGTGATTCATCCAATTTTGATTAAGTTTGTGGGCTCAGTTACAATGGTTCAGGATATGACGCTAAAAAAGAAATTTTTATGGGCTCTGCATCTTGGTATCATTCTGATTTCGGGTTGTGCTAAAAAGTCGGTTGTGAGCTCCGGTTCCGAGTACAGGGAAGATCTTTCTGCGGTCCGGCCACGCTATGAATATGTAGAACCCGCTGTCGTAACCCGTACAGAACCGGCGACGCCCGCTAAGAGCAACAATGTCCCGAAGGCCGATGTAGACAAGCCACTGTATGTCAACAAAAAACTGGAATCGGTGCTGGACACGCTGGCGAAGCAGAACAAGGCGATCCGCTACATCAATGGTTTCCGTATCCAGATTTACGTAGGAAATGTGCGGCAGGAAGCAGATGGTGCAAAGTCCTACATTTACCAGGCCTTTCCGGACTTGAACCCTTACGTTTCGTACACCCAGCCGACCTATCGCGTGAAGGTAGGCGATTTTATGTACCGGAGCGACGCAGAGCAATACCTTGATCTGATCCGTGAGCAATATGCTTCGGCCGTGATCCTTGCCGACAGGGTGGATATCAAGCGGAGCCTGATGGTCAATCCGGCTTCCGACCACAATTAATGTAATTACTTATTAACCGGATAACTTTATCCACATATACATACTACCAACAGAATGAAGAAAGCGCTAATTACAGGGATCACCGGCCAGGATGGCTCCTATTTGGCCGAGCTCCTTTTGAGCAAGGGATATGAAGTGCATGGTATCAAACGCCGCAGTTCGTTGTTCAATACCCAGCGGATCGACCATATCTACGAAGACCCGCACGAGAAAAACGTGCGCTTTCACCTTCACTACGGCGACCTGAGCGATTCTACGAATATTATCCGCATCATCCAGGAAGTTCAGCCGGATGAAATATACAACCTCGGTGCGATGTCGCACGTTCAGGTGAGCTTTGAAGAACCTGAATACACCGCCAACGTCGACGGTATCGGAACACTCCGCATCCTCGAAGCGGTTCGTTTGCTGGGACTAACCCAAAAAACCAAAATTTACCAGGCTTCGACTTCCGAATTGTACGGATTGGTGCAGGAAGTACCGCAATCGGAGCGCACGCCGTTTTACCCGCGCTCACCTTACGCGGTTGCGAAGCTGTACGGCTACTGGATCACCGTCAACTATCGCGAAGCATATAATATGTTCGCAGTGAATGGTATCCTCTTCAACCACGAATCGCCATTACGCGGTGAAACTTTCGTAACCCGCAAAATCACCCGCGCGGTGGCACGTATCGCATTGGGCTTGCAGGATAAAGTATACCTCGGTAACCTCGACGCGCAGCGCGACTGGGGCCATGCCAAGGACTTCGTGGAAGCCATGTGGCTCATCCTGCAACAGGAAACTCCCGAAGATTTCGTGATCGCAACCGGTGTTACCACCCGCATCCGCGAGTTTGTGAGAATGGCATTTGCAGAAGTAGGCATTGAGGTTGAGTTTTCCGGAGTAGGTGTGGATGAAATCGCGAAAGTGGTGAAATGCAATAATCCTGAATTCCAGATCGAAATCGGTAAGGAAGTCGTGGCCGTTGACCCGCGTTATTTCCGCCCTACCGAAGTAGAATTGCTGATCGGCGATCCGACGAAATCAATGGAAAAGCTGGGCTGGAAACCAAAATACGATCTGAAAGCGCTCGTAAACGACATGGTTGCGGCTGACGTTCAGTTGTTCCGCAAGGACCGTTTGCTGGAAAGCAGCGGCCACCGCGTTCCCAA
>DATMSL010000379.1:0-11080 GCA_035565435.1 Dyadobacter sp.
TTTTCAGCTGGGTGCATAACAATGGTTACCGCCGATACGAGTTCTCAACCGATGAGTTCAACTATTTCAATACCGCATTCAAAACGGGGGTAAGTCGCTTTTACAATATTTTCAACCTCGGTTTCAGTGGTTTGGCCAAAGACAAACCGCTCTTTACCATAGGTTACGGTTTCGGAACGGCTCAAAAACTGGGCAGAGGTTGGAGCGCCAATGCAGACTTGACGGGAAGTCTGGTACTTCTTGAACATAATATCGAGGAGGATATTAGTCAAGGTCTTGTCAAATTTGCATTAGGCGTCGAGAAGAAAATCGGTTCGCGGTTCGCGCTATTTGTGGGCCCGTCGATCAACACCTTCTTTGCCAAACACTCCGGTTTAATCAACGCAGAAGGCAAAAAAGGGTTTCCATCCGTTTGGCTAGGGGAAAAGCCGGATGGTTCCAGCAAAGTCTATGGCTGGATCGGCTTCCAGGCCGGGATTCGGTTTCTGAATAAAATATGAGGTCAAAACCCAATCCGCTTGCGCCCGTTCTGCACAGCCGCGCCTTGTACATATGCGCGCAGCTCGGCTAATTCTTTCTCAAAGCCGCCCGACAAAATCGGGAAACGGCACCAGGAGCGTGGGTCTAGGTTTCGGTCGTCGAGATGGAAGGATGGTGCGTAACGCTCCCGCTTCCACTGGTTGCGGCTCCAAAGCTTGAAGAAACGTTCTGTCCAACCGAGGAGTTGCTCGACGCTATAAATTCCTTTGTAACGTACATAAAGGTTTTTGTACGATTCCAAAGGCGACTTCTTGTCCCTGATCGCCAGTCCTTCCAGGTCATTCAAAAACTCATAAGGCATCAAATCCGTCTCATCCGTCTGCGTCTGTGCGAGTGGTCGTAGTTCGGCGGTGGGTTGCAGGCTATTGACTTTCTTCAACCCTTCAATCCGGATATGCTTGCCTTTCACTTCGCATCCCACCGTTTCGAGCCAGCGGAGCCATTGACGCAGGTAATGCTTGTCGATCCCCGCTAATGGGCTAATACTGCCTGAGGTATCGCCATCCATAGTGGCATACCCGACGGCCGCTTCCGAGCGGTTCG
This sequence comes from Dyadobacter sp., assembly GCA_035565435.1. GTDB lineage: Bacteria > Bacteroidota > Bacteroidia > Cytophagales > Spirosomataceae > Dyadobacter. The sequence continues at coordinate 1,084 of DATMSL010000379.1, forward strand.
ATGTAGCAAGTAAGAGGTGGTTCGAGAGATTGGTCAACAGCCACACTCCCGGGGCACGGACCCTCGCCTGGATGTTCTGCAAAGCGATATCATCCTGCTCCCAGGTCAGCTTCCGGCCAATCTGGCTTTCAATCAGGTTCTTATAGGTCTCGACCAGCCCATTGATATTAACATTATAAAACGTAGAGCCAATCGACTCCGCCAACGACTGTGCGGATTCGAGCGTATCGGAAGAGCTGTTTTCAGTCCCCTGGTAAATATTATGGATCAAAACTCTGGCAAGATCTTCCTCCGTTTTGGCAGACTGAATATCCTTAATGTAAGATAGTTTCTGCTTGAAACGGTCCATGCCGATACTTTCATCCGCCAGGCGGATCATCAGCCCGCACAATGCGGTACAGGCACAGGAATCTGCTCCGCCCGAAAGCGATATGGTGAAGCCATTGGAGCGGCTTTTTCTCAGGTAATCAAACAATGCAAGACATTCGGCCCGCGCGAATTCCTCCTCCTTTAATGCTCCACCCTTTTCAAATGGTTCGATATCCGGGACCTGCGGCAACACCGGCTCAATATCCGGAAAATCGAACCGTGCCGCAACGCGCCAAGTCCGTTCTTTTTCCGCGGTAGCAATTTTGCTTTGAACCTGACTTAAACGGGTGTATCCGGTATCGATAACCGCCGTTGTAATCACATAATCCTCATAGCTGAACCGCGGGCTCGACGCCAGCAGGTCACCGTTTGAAGCGATCATCGCATCGCCATCATAAATAGCCCTTCCCGCCTCGTTACCCAGGAGGTTCGTGTAAATGTAACTACATGAAAACGACCTGGAAGCATCGACAACCAGTCTTTCGCGCACCATGAACTTGTTGAATGCAAAATGACTTGCACTGGGGTTCAGGATAATGTCCACACCCCGCTCGTAATGCCTGCGCGCGGGACGATTGGCCACCCAGCCATCTTCGCAAATCTCGAACGCGATCTTCACTCCGTGTGAACCACCCAGGATAGGACCCGAAGCCACGTCAAAAATCAGATCACCGATCGGATAAAACATCTGATTGACCTCAATGCTCTCCACTACCCCGGGCTGCCACGGTCTGAACCACCGCGCCTCATAATGAATGCCGTTGTTAGCCAGGTTTTGCTTGCAATAAAAACCGGCAATCTGTTTGTTGGAAATCAGACAGGCTGCATTGTACAAACTTCCGTTGTGCCTGATCGGCAAACCGACCGCCACGATCATCCCTGCCGTTTCTTCTGCTATTTCGAGCAGGCAATGCTGGGCTTGTTCCACCATATCGGAAGCAAAAAAATAATCATCACAGCCGTAGCCCGAAATACATAATTCGGGCAGGCACAGCAGGCTAACATCCCGCTTCCGGGCTTCTCTGATCGCATCCACGATATTTCGGGTGTTGGCCTCCCAGGCCATGGGTGTCTGGTTTACAACTCCGGAAGCAACTTTGATTAATGGCATGGACGGTGGTATGTTTTTCGATTCGGTATGTCTTCGGGCTAAATCAAGGCAGGAAACTTAATAAAAAAATGCCTTTTTCGAACCGCTAAGGTTTTTTCCTATTTTTGTCAACAACTAATTTAAAGAACAGATTCCTCTTGCAATTCCCCTCATTCATCGCCAAACGAATACGCCATAACGAAGCAGGATCATTTTCTGCCACAGTTTCGCGGATCGGCGTGGCCAGTATTGCCATTGGTATCGCTGTCGGGATCATCGCATTTGCGGTGCTGCTGGGCTTCAAGCAAACAATCCAGCAGAAAATATTTCTTTTCAGCGCGCATATCAACGTAAATGCTTTTTCGCAAGGCAATACTTATGAAGAGGCGCCGCTGCCAATCAAAAATGCAGTATCAGATATACTGCCTACAATGCCCGAAATCAAGCGCTGGCAAGCCGTAGCGCATAAATCGGGTATTCTGAAAACGCCGGATGAAATCAGAGGGGTAGTTCTGAAAGGCGTAGGCAAGGACTACGACTGGGAAACTTTCAAACCCAACCTCAAAGAAGGGAAGCTAATCACCCGCACCGATTCTTCTTCCATTAAATACGGTTACTCTTCACAAATCCTGATCAGCCGGAAAATCGCTACGCAAATGCGGCTGAAAACCGGTGATGATGTGATCATGTATTCGCTTCAAAATCCACCCAGGCCCCGTAAGTTGGTTGTCGCCGGTATTTATGAAACGGAAATGGAAGAGTTTGATAATAATCTGATCATCGGGGATATCGGCCTTGTACAGCGGCTGAATGGCTGGGGGGCAGATTCTGTCGGAACTTATGAAATTTACCTCAAAGACTTTCACAACCTCGACCAGGTCACCCACAAGCTCCGTCGCGAACTTCCGCCGGGTTTATTTCTGCAAAAAGTTACCAGCCTCTTTCCGCAAATCTTCGACTGGCTCGTTCTGCTCGACCGCAATACAGCCGTTTTTCTGGTGCTTATCCTCTTTGTGGCCTGCTTTAACATGATCTCGATATTGCTCGTGATCATTATGGAAAGAACACCGCTTATTGGATTGCTCAAAACGCTCGGAAGCCCAAACCGGCAAATACGGATGATCTTTTTCCAGGTCGGCCTCGACATGCTTCGCAAGGGGATCATTATCGGCAACGTGACGGCGCTGCTGTTATGCTGGCTTCAATACCAGTTCAAACTGATTCCGCTCGATCCGGTCAATTACTATATGGACACGGTCCCTATTGTATTCGACTGGGGAATTTTCGCGTTGGTTAACGTGGTCGCAGTCATTATTACGGCGGCGATCCTCCTCATTCCGACGCTCATCATCACGCGGATTCAGCCGATCAAGGCATTGCTGTTCAAGAAGTAGTTTTTTGGGATAAAAGCTTTGCAAGCAGGCGTAAATCTGCTGAGAAATCAACCGCGGGCATAAACTGGATATCGCCGAATCTTTTGGCGAATGGATTCAATATTACATTTCTTTCCGAGGGTACGATCGCCGATGGCGCAGTGAATGCGATGATTTCAGGATCGGTTAGGATCTGCTCGCCAATCCATTGGGAATAGGCAATATCATTCATCCAATTCTTCTTCAACTGCCGGTCGTCGACATGAAAAACCAGATTATCATCGTCGGGAATGGTGATTTGAAGCAATGCAAGCCGTTCCATGCATTCCCGGAATTCGGCATGGACGTATTTCTCCAACAATGCGAGTGAAAGATTCCGGCTGGCGTAAATGCAGGGACAACCCACCGGATTCCAGCGTCCGCCAAACAGCTTGGCGCCTGAACCCGACAAATCATCAATATACGCCCTCGCAGCGAGGCGGTACGCGATCATATGTACACGCCATGTTCCATGCGCCCGAGCTCATTACAAATCAGTTTCACACCCCAGAATGAGCGTAACGTCGAAAAATCCTGCGTTTCACCAAGAACTTCCCGCGGCGTACGAAGCCATTTCTCGAATGCCTTCTTATTGCCAAATACTTCCAGCCCAAGATCGGCCATGTTTTCAAGCTGGTATAAATGCTCCGCATACAACCCTTCGAAAGGCTTATCTTCCTTCAGATACCGGTGCAGAGTGCGATCACTTACATGCAATATCTCCGCCCATTCCAGCTGGGTAAAAAGCAACTTTTCAGAAAGTGCCTGAAAGCGCCCGACAGGAAACCTATCGATCGTTTGCCGGGTAACATACAACACTTCGGGCTCCTCAGCTATCCGCAACGGAGCAACTTCATCGTACTTTTGATATTGTATCGTTTTCATAGATCCGAAATTTGTCAGATTAAATTACGACTTTTTTCGAATTTATCAACAATAGTTCACTCTCTTGCAATCCTTTTACCAACGTGCAGCGTTCAACAAGCCTGCGGCTTTCAGCAAGGTTTCGTCATGCTTGGCAAAGCAAAATCTAAGCGTTTTGAAATCCGTTTCTCGTCCATAGAATGCAGACACGGGTATAGAAGCTACTCCTACTTCCCTGGTGAGTCGCTCAGCTAATGCGAGATCATTTTCATCTGATAAGTTGGCATAGGAAACATTCTGAAAAAAGCTGCCCTCCGAGGGTTTAAGCACAAAACCAATGTCCTTTATTGCCTCATTAAACAAATCCCGCTTACGCTGGTAAAATGCAGAGAGCGACAGGTAATGCTCCGGCTCGTTCAGGTATTCGGCTACGGCAAATTGCAGTGGCGTTACCACGCTGAACACCAGGAATTGATGGATTTTCCTAAACTCGGCAGTAAGATGGGCCGGAGCAAGGCTGTAACCGAGCTTCCAGCCGGTAGTATGAAATGTCTTCCCGAATGATCCGCAAACAAAGCTGCGCCCGGCCAGCGAAGGGATAGACGCTACCGAAATATGCTTCCGCCCGTCAAAGACAATGTATTCATAAACCTCGTCACTGATCACGATCAGATCGTGCTCCTCCGCGAGGGAAGCCAGCGCCTGTAAATCGGCAGCCTCCCAAACTTTTCCGGTCGGGTTATGCGGCGTGTTGACGATTATCGCGCGTGTTTTATCGGTAATACGCGATTTTACCACTTCCCAATCGATGGAATCGTATTGTGGGTCGAGCGTTACGAAAACCGGGATTCCGCCGCTAAGCTCGATGGCCGGCACATAACTATCATAGGCAGGTTCGAACACGATTACTTCGTCGCCTGGATGCACCACTGTGCTGATTGCCACGAATAATGCCTCGGTGGCACCGCTGGTAACGGTGATGTCCGTCACAGGATGGTATTCATGCCCCGAGATTTCAAAGGTCTTCCGGGCGATCGCCTCGCGCAACGGCAATGCGCCTGGCATGGGCGCATACTGGTTTTTGCCCAACCGTACATACTTGTCGACCAGCCGCTGCAAGTCAGGTGAACAATCGAATTCGGGAAAACCCTGCGCCAGGTTCAGCGCCTTGTGCTCTTCGGCCAGCGCCGACATTTTAGTAAAAATGGTAGTCCCGACATTGGGAAGCTTCGATTGCAACCTGTTTTTCAATAACATATCCAAAAATCGTATTAAACAAATACCGTGTCAGCGGCAAAACCAAAGATAATGCATGGTTGCCTGGCTGACACGGTATGAATGCCAAATATGTAATTTCTATTGCCGTCCGTCGTAAACCGCTTTCAAAACCGTTTTAACGTCTGGCGTATTGTCAAAGTTTTCATCTACAAATGCATAACCCACACGCCGGTCGCGGCCGAGAACGAAGAGCGAGGGCGTGAAAACCTCCTCCGAAATGCCGGCAATGCGGTCCCAGATCGGGGAAGTTTCAGAAAACACGCCGTAGGAACGCGCTACATTGTAATTTTTATCATGGTAAATCAATGCCCCGGAGTCGAGCTTCCTGGCAATGCGCCCGATTTCCTTTTGGGATTCGTTTGTCAAGATCAGCAGCTGCCCCCCCAGAGCCTCCACTTGCGGTGCGAGCGTCTTCAAAACTTCCAGATGTTTGGGCGCGTAGCTTCCCCAGCAATTGCAATAGAAACTGAGCACGAGCGGTTTGAAACGCACCAGATCGAGGACCGACCGTAAGTCGCTGTCCGACGGAGCGCCCGCCAGCGATGTCACCGGAAATCCTTCCTCATTCCGGAGATAGAACAGCGGCGCCAGTTCATCCTTTTTTGGCGGGTCAATCTGCTCTTCCGCAATCCGTTGTTTAAGTTGTAAGGTGGACACGTTGCCCAGTTCGTCTTCAATTTCGTAGTACATAATGCCAGGGGTCTTCTGATTTCGAAGCTCAAAATTAATATTAATCTATTTATCCTACAAATTTAATAGACTTATTTTGCCACTTTCACTTTCTAGTATAAAAAATCAATAACCGCTTATAATATTGATCCAAGAGCCACTGAACACGATGCGCCAACTCAACCTCACCCTTTCTACGCTATTTTTTATCTTCATTCCCGCTCTGCTTTTCGGGCAAATTATCACCTGGAAAGAGATTCATCCGGGAGTCTGGAAGGGTACTGCGGGTAAACCGGACGCTTATAATCTGCTCAAAGCAGCGGAAACTATCGCCTCGCCTGCGTTGTCAGGTCTTTCAAAACAGAAGTTTCCGCTCGACAAATCGGCCATTGCATTTCAATTGAATAATGGGAAGTCGTACCTCCGCCTCCCGTTGCAAAGGAATGAGCAGCTATATGGTTTCGGGCTGAATTTCCAGACTATCCACCAGCGCGGCCGCATTATGCAGCTCCATACCGATCACTACGGCAAAACCGACAACGGCCGCACACACGCACCGGTCCCGTTTTACGTATCGTCGCTGGGTTATGGCGTCTTCGTGAATTCTGCTAAATACATCGATGTATACGCAGGCTCGGGCGTGCGCAAGGACAGCAAAAATCCGCCGAAAGTAATGGACCGCAACACCGACAAGAACTGGGAAGCGCATCCCTATTCCGACGCAGTCGAAATGCTGATTCCGGCCGAGGGTATTGAAATCTATGTTTTTGCCGGTCCAAAGCCTGTCAATGCGATCGAGCGCTTCAACTTGCTGAGCGGAGGAGGCTGCCTGCCGCCGCGCTGGGGGCTCGGCTTCACGCAACGTGTACACCGGCTCTACACGGCCGACCAGGTAAAACAGGAGGCAAAAGCATTTGAAGAAAAAGGTTACCCGCTCGATTTCATCGGTCTTGAACCCGGCTGGCAAACCAAGTCCTACCCCTGCACATTCGAATGGGACCGGTCACGTTTCCCGGATCCGGCCGGTTTTGTAAAGGATATGGATCGAATGGGCATCAAAATCAACCTGTGGACAAACCCGTACGTCTCGCCCGATGCATCCATTTACAAGGCAATAGCGCCTTATACCGGCTCGCACACAGTTTGGAATGGTATCGTACCGGATTTATCAATGCCGCAAGCCCGCAAAATTCTCTTTGATCAGTTTGAAAAAGAGCACGTCAAAATAGGTGTCAGCGGCTATAAGATCGATGAGGTGGATGGTTTCGACTCCTATCTATGGCCGGATGTGGCCACATTTCCCTCCGGCCGTTCGTCCGAGCAGATCCGCCAGACTTACGGGCTGCTCGTTCAGAAACACAGTTTCGAAATGTTCCGTCGCAACAATATGCGCACGTACGGGCTCGTGCGTGCGTCCAACGCAGGCGGGGCGCCGTTTCCTTATGTGATTTATAATGATAATTACAGTCACGAAGACTTCATTACCGCGCTCATCAACAGCGGCTACGCCGGTGTGCTGTGGACGCCGGAAGTACGCGCTTCCAAAACCGCCGAAGAATGGCTCCGGCGCTTCCAGACGGTGTGTTTCTCGCCGATGGCGATGATCAACGCGTGGTCGAGCAGCATGCAGCCGTGGACATTCCCCGAAGTAGCGCCCCAAATCAAGGCACTTGCCGAGCTGCGGATGCGCATGATGCCTTACTGGTACTCCGAATTTGCGAAGTACCATTACAACGGCACGCCACCATTCCGCGGGATGAACCTGGAAGAGGGTTTTGGAATAAATATGAAGAAGGAAAAAACGGCGACAAATCTGGAAGAAAATCCTTACGAAGAAGCCGTTACCCGCGAGGTAAAAGACCAATATATGGCTGGCGAGTACCTGCTCGTGGCGCCGCTCTTCACCGGGCAGACTTCCCGAAAAGTGATTTTGCCCAAAGGGAAATGGTATGATTTCTACACCGGCAAGTTCGCAGGCGATGGCGAGGTGATCACCATCAACCCCGGAATGGACCAAATCCCGGTTTTTGTGAAAGATGGAGGTATTATTCCCATGATGCCGGCTACACTCCACACACCGCGATCGGGAACCAAAACGGATCTCGAAATCCGGCATTATGGCGAGAAGAATGGCAGTTACAATCTCTATGACGACGATGGAGAGACATTCGCCTACGAAAAAGGCGCATTCTCGTGGCGCACCGTCAAAGTCGAGCGGCAGGGCGGGCAGCTCAAAGGCGGTATTTCGGCCGCGGAAAGTGGCAAGCCGAATACAATCGGTCATGTTACCTGGCGATTTATGACGGAATAGCGCTCACGGCGTCGAGATCAAGATAACCCGAGTTATAATGCCCTGTTTCCAATGGATTCTTCACAAGCGCGTCGGCGAGGAATTCTGGATAAACGCGAATCGAATGCAGCTCATTCACATCATGCCAGTGAAATAGCAATTCGTCCTGCCCTTCCACGCCCAGGAAATCGTCCTGATTGGGCAGGCTTTTGATTTGCATTTCAAAATAGAACCCTATTTCGTGGTATTTATCGCCGTTGTAAAGGAAAAAATTTTCGGAGACCCAAAGCATTTCGCCGGCTTCGGCGTGCAGCCCGGTTTCTTCCTGCATTTCCCGCTGCAAAGTGTCTTTTGAAAATTCGAACAACTCGCAGCGCCCGCCAGGAAGCGTCCAGAAATTATCGGAAGGGGTTTTATGCAGAAGCACTTTACCATTCAGAACCGCCACACCGGCGACCCTATAATTGAACAATGCTCCATCGATGCGAAGACTGATCATCCGTAATGCGGTTTTTCCGCTAAACTACGGTTTTTCCGACAGACGATTCCCTTATCGTCATGACAGTTTTAAGCGAGCGCGTTTCGAATTTGTCGGTCTTTTGCGGATGTTCGATCAACCTGATCAACAGCTCTACGGCCTGCTGACCCATTTCCATCGCAGGCTGCATGACGGTGGTCAACGGCGGATTGAGCAAGTTGGCCACGCTGATGTTCGTGAAGCCGACGATCGCAACCTCGTCCGGCACCCGGATGCCTTTCCTTTGAAACACCGACATACACCCGGTTGTAAGCCGGTCGCTGGCCGTGAATATGGCATCGGGCGGCTCTGGCAATGAGAGCAGCTCTTCTATTGCAGCTTCGTTTTCAGCCTCTATTTTGCCGCCGTAAAGGCAATATTTGACATACGACTCATCGAATGGAATGCCGTAATCTTCCAGTGCTTTTTTATAACCCGCAAGTCGCTCGGTGGTGATCGACAGGTAAATAGGGCTCGTCAAATGCGCAATGCGCCGGCGCCCTGAAAGGATCAGATGCTCAGTAGCCTCGTAACTGCCTGTAAAATTGTCGGCTACGACTTTATGCGTCTCAATATCATTCGGTACGCGGTCGAGGAACACGATCGGCAGCCCTTTTTCCATCAGTTCCTGAAAATGCACGAGATTGGTCGTAAGGCTCGCCAGGGAAACCAGCAGCCCGTCCACTCTCCTGGAAACCAAATAATTGGTATTCGCCACTTCCCTTTCGTAGGAATCATGACTTTGGAAAATCACTACATGATAACCCAGGTTATAAGCAATGGACTCGATACCATTGATGAGCTGCGAGAAAAAGTGGTTCGCAATTTCGGGGATAATAACGCCTATCGACTTGCTTTTGCTATCCTTCAAGCTCAACGCAATGGGGTTCGGGCGGTAGTTCATCCGCTCGGCGTACTCCATCACCAGCTTTTTGGTTTCGGGATTAATCTCGTAGCTATTTCTCAATGCACGTGAGACTGTCGACGTCGACAGGTTCAGTGCCTTTGCAATATCTTTGATGGTGATGGTTTCCAATGGAAAAATTGGTTTATTCCAACTTATTATTCATTTCAAAATATCCCTCCCTCCTCTGCTCTTCTCCACCGGACTGCCAATTTATCCTAAAATTTACAATCATCCGGCTCAACTGACAACGTTCCCGATAACGATTGCACAAAAAAAGACAATTCGTTATTTGATTTTTCTGATTATTCAGTCTAACATCGTTTGGTTCGGGTCTATTTACTATCGACGCTAAATTTATCGGATACCCCGAAAAAGACAAATCACAAACCCATTAATGAATACCGTTAATTTATTTGATCTTACCGGAAAGACTGCATTGGTAACCGGCTGCAATCGCGGCATTGGAAGGGCCATGGCGGAGGCACTCGCTGAGGCCGGTGCGGATATTATCGGGGTCACTTCTTCGGAGTTTAAGGAAGGCAGCGAAACGGAACGCGCCATCCGACAAACAGGACGGAACTTCTACCCCTATCAGGCCGAC
>DATMSL010000380.1:0-9952 GCA_035565435.1 Dyadobacter sp.
AATAGCGTGTTCGAACGTGGACGTTCGAATGATCCTTATGCGCTTCGACTGCCCGGCGGCCCGGTCTACTCAGGCTGACAAATGATCAGGCATATTTCGAAACTTTAATCTTCCGGTTGAAGAAACCGTAAATGATCGGGAAAATTAATAGCGTGAGCACGGTGGCGGTGATCAATCCGCCGATTACTACGATCGCCAACGGTTTCTGGGTTTCGGAACCAATACCGGTGGATACCGCAGCCGGCAACAAACCAATGGCAGCCATCAGTGCAGTCATGATCACCGGCCTGATGCGCGATTTTACTCCTTCCCGTATGGCTTCATCCAGCGTCATTCTCGCAGCCAGGTTTTTATTGAATACGGAGATCAATATCACTCCATTCTGAACGCAGAGACCGAAAAGGGCTATAAAACCTACGCCAGCAGAGATACCGAAGTTCATATGCGTGACGTGCAGCGCGAGGATCCCCCCGATCAGTGCGAACGGTACATTGATCAATACCAGCCCGGCGTCTTTGGCATTACTGAACATGATGAACAGCAAAATGAATATCCCTACCAAACTGATCGGCACTACTTGTCCCAGCCGCGCCGTAGCCCGCACCTGGTTTTCGAATTCACCCGACCAGCTTACCGAATAACCTTTTGGCAAAGAAGAGAGCAGCGGTTTCACTTTCGACTGCGCTTCGGCAATGGTACTGCCCAGGTCGCGCTCGCGGACGGAGAATTTGACGCCGATGAAGCGTTTATTGTTGTCACGGTACACGAATGCAGGTCCGGTAACGGTGCGGATCGTGGAAATCTCTTTCAAAGGAATTTTACCTCCTGTGAGCGTCGGTACCATCAGTTGCTGAATATCGTCGACCGTGCGGCGGTATTGCTGCTCATAGCGCAGACGAATATCGAACTTCCGTTCGCCTTCGTACAAAATAGAAGCCGTTTTACCGCCAATCGCCATTTCGATCACCGCTTGTGCATCGGCGATACTCACGCCGTACTGCGCCATTTTGTGGTCGTGCAGGATCACGCTGATCTCCGGCTGGCCGATGTTCCGCAGAATACCCACATCCTTGATACCCGGCACGTTCTTGATCGCTTCGAGCACCTGGTTAGCCTTGTTGTTCAACGTTTCGAGGTCGTCGCCGTAAATCTTCACTGCATTACTCGCATTCATTCCCGCCACTGCCTCGGCTACGTTGTCGATAATCGGTTGCGAATAGTTATAGTTAATGCCCTGGAACTGTTTTAGTTTCGCGTCCATTTCCTCGATCAGGTCATCCTGACTGATTTTGCGTTTCCATTCCTCCTTCGGCTTCAAATTCACCTGCATTTGCACATAATAGAAACCCGACGGGTCGGTACCGTCATTAGAGCGGCCGGTTTGGGACAATACCCCATTTACTTCCGGGAATTCATTCAATTTGGCACGAAGCGTGGTCACCATTTTGGTGGTTTCGGCCAGGGAGCTGCTCATCGGCATTTTGGCTTCCACCCACAATGCGCCCTCGTTGAGCGTCGGCAGGAACTCGGTACCGAGGAATTTGGCGGAGAAGAGTGTGACACCCAGGAACGCAAACGCAAAGATTACGCTCAGTTTTTTGCGCGCGTAGCACCATTCAAAGCCCCGGGTCACGGTCTTGTCGAAAAAGCGAACGACCGGATTGCTCTTTTCACGCACATTCTTATTTAGTAAAATAGAACAAAGCACTGGCACCAGCGTAAGCGTGTAAAGCAATGCCCCCAGCAATGCAAAGCCGAGCGTGTAAGCCAGCGGCGTAAACATTTTACCTTCCACTTTCTGGAAACTGAAAATGGGGATCAATGCGGTGATAATGATGAGTTTGGAAAAGAAAATGGCCTTCCCTAGCTCTCCGCCGGTGCGTTTGATAAGCCCGAGCTTGGACAGCTTGTTGAACCGGTCCATGCCGTTCCGATGCGCCAGGTGGTCGAGGGCCACGAATATCCCTTCCACCATTACCACGGCGCCGTCGATGATGATCCCGAAGTCGATCGCGCCCATGGAAAGCAGGTTAGCCGACATGCCCTTCAATTTCAAACACATAAATGCGAAGAGCAGAGCCAACGGGATGATAATAGACACGATCACGGTCGTGCGCCAGTCGGCCATGAATAGGAACACGATCACCGTCACAAGCACGATCCCTTCCACGAGGTTATGCTTCACGGTGTGCGCACAGAACTCGATCAGGTTGTCGCGGTCGTAGAATGTGACCATTTTGACGTCGGGCGGAAGGATTTTGGTATTCAGTTCTTCGATTTTGTCCTTCACTCGAGCCAGTACTTCGCTCGGGTTTTCGCCTTTTCTCTGGACCACAATTCCTTCCACAACATCATCATTGCCATCGAGACCAACCTGCCCCACACGCGGCATATCCGATTCTTTTACATCGGCCACATCCTTCACCAGGACGGGGTTATCTTTCACATACTCGACGATGATATTCTGAATGTCGGGAATGGAGTTCAGCAGCCCGATCCCGCGCACCACATATGCCTGCCCGTTCTTCTCGATCACATCGCCACCGACATTGATATTACTTTTGGTCACAGCCTGATACACTTCCAGTGGGGTTATGTTGTATTTCACGAGCTTGGTAGGGTTTACCTGCACCTCGTAAATCTTGTCGCGGCCACCGAATGCCACCACGTCGGCTACGCCCGGCACGCTGCGGAGCTGGCGGTCGATCACCCATTTGTGAAGGGTAAGCAGCTCGCGGCTGTCGCGGTCCTTGCTTTGTAATGTAAACCTGAAAATCTCACCGGTCGGGCCGTAAGGCGGTTGCACGTCGGGCTCGACGCCATCGGGTAGCGAAACGGTCCGAAGTTGGTTATTAACCTGCTGCCGCGCAAAAAAGTCTTCGACGCCATCATCGAAAATGATTTTGACAATACTCAAACCGAACATGGTGGTGCTCCGTACATTGGTTTTTTGCTGTACAGAGTTCATCGCAACTTCGATCGGTACCGTTACGAAACGCTCTATTTCCTCGGCGCTGCGCCCGTTCCATTGCGTTACGATGATGATTTGCGTGTTGGTCACGTCAGGAAACGCTTCCAAGGGCGTGTTCTGGTAGCTGACAATGCCGGAAATGATCAGCAGGCCTGTCATAAAGAATATGAAGAACCGGTTCTTGAGCGAAAAGCCCACGATGCCTCGGATGAATTTGTTCATGAGTCAATGATTGAATGACTGAATGATTGAATGAGTGAATGACTGAATGAGTGAATGACTGAATGACCGAATGATTGAATGATTGAATGGGGCGCCGGAGGGGGCGAAGCGATTAAGTGAATAATCGTAGTATGAAGGATGTCGGCAGGCAAGCACATAGCCCTATTCAGTTATTCAGTCATTCAATCATTCGGTCATTCAAAATTGGAATCAATCATTCAACGCGTCATAAACGAGCAATTGATTCTTCGAAATGATCGCTTCGCCGGGCTTCAAACCATCGCGTACGTACGTCGTGTTCGCGAGGGAGCGGTATACGTCCACGGGGCGCGTTTCGATTTTGGTGCGGCTGTGGTAGACCATTACCCAGTTCTTGCTCCGGTCGAAAATGACGGCTTGGGATGGGATCGCCTGCATTTGCTCGCCTTCTTCGAAGTTGAGCGTAACGGTCGCGTGCATTTCCGGTTTGAGTTTGAAGCCTACATTCTGCAACTGAATGCGGATTTTCATGGCCTTGGTATCGGGGTCAAGGACGTTGTAGATCTTGTCGACCTTTCCCTTGAAAACCTCGTCCGAAAAGCTGATCGTACGTACCTCTGCGGGCATACCCAGCTTCACGCGCGGGATGTCGCTCTCATTCACATTGGCCATGACCCACACGTCGGCGATCTGGCCGACTGTGAACAGGCTTTCGGAATTATCCGATCGCAGCTGCATGCCGCGGTTTACATTTTTGTCGATAATGAAGCCATTGATCGGCGATTTTACCGTATAGTTAGTGGATTTACCTAAACCATAGATCGAGAAAATCTCTTTCACGCGGTTCAGCTCTGCCTGTGCTTTATCCACGATCTGACGCGCCGAAATCACATCCCGCTCGGGGACCAATTTGCTTTCGAACAAATCTTCGGTCGATGACAGGTTTTTCTGTGCGATAAGCAAATCGGATTGTGCCTGGATCATCTGCCGCTCGAAATCGGCTACCTCACCGGAACGGATCGTGGCGAGTTTCTGGCCTTTGCGGACATTATCGCCCAGCTCAACATCCACTTCATCCACATTCCCACCCACCAGCGGGTATACTTTAATGACCTGGTTTTCGTCCGGCACGACCTTACCTACCAGTGTGAGCTCGTTGCGGACCGGCTCTGTCCGCACGGTGTCGATTTTAATGCGGCTCATCATGGTATCCGAAAGCATAAATGCCTTCGATTCGTCGTTTTCGGTCTTCTTTTTTTCGCAGGAGGTCAGCCACACGCCCACAGCGGCCAGCACGACAACATACAGTGTATTTTTCATTGGGAAATGCATTAATGGCAATGCCGTGAATAAGTTGTGTTCAGTTTTGAATGGTTAGTTGAATAGCTCTTCGCCCACGACGAAATTGAGCTCCTCATAGACCTTAATGCGGTCGGCTTGGAGGCGGTTATATTCCTTGATACTCTCGTTGTAGGTTTCGATGAAGTCGATGAATTCCAGCAGGGAGATATTCCGTTTCTGGAAATTGTCGTAAATGCCGTTGCTCAGAAGCTGGAACTGGTCGGTAAACTGCCCTTCTACGCTCTGGAATGCCTTGTCGGCAATACCCACTTTCTGAACGGCGGCATCGACCTCGTTGCTTACCGCGTTCTGCTTGGCATTTTCGGCCGTTTTATAATAGCTGATGTTGCTTTTTGCCGCGCGGATATTACCCTGGTTCCGGTTGAAGAAAGGCAATGCAATGGAGGCATTCACGCCGAAGTAGTTGTTCTGATAGTTGCTTGCCTGGTCGTACACGGCGCCTACCTGTACGTCCGGTTTAGCCAATGCCCTTTGTAATGTGTAGTTCAATTCCGCCTGCTTCGTCTCCGATTGCGCCACTTTCAAATCCGCCCGGCTTTGCAATGCTTTTTCTTTCAATGCGGCCACGTTGTAGCGGTCCAGGTGATAGCGCTGGATTTCGGTGCTGTCGACGAGCGATTTGACGGGCCGGTCGGTGCTCAGCAGCGTGCGGAGGTCGCGCTGATTTTCCTGTAATTCAAAAAGGATGTTGGCCCGCTCGTTGGTCAATTCGAAAAGGAGTGCTTTCAGGCGGACGACCTCTTTGAGTGAGATATTCTTTCGGTTGTATTCTTTGTCGAATGCATTGACGGTCGTGGTAAGCGTTCCGATCTGGTTGTCGTACAGCGCAATGGTTTGTTCGAGGTAATACGATTCGAAGAAGATCTGCCGCAGCTCGAATTTCAATGTGCGGATGAGGTCGTAGAACTGAAATTCGGTTTTACGGGTCGATTCCATGTCCAGCGCAACCTGCTTATTGCGCTTACCCGCGCGTGTAATGAGCTGCTGGATCGTAAATGCTTTCTGGCCGCTCCTGCCCACGTCGAGCGCGCCGCGCGAGGGGTTATAGGCGCTGATTTCGACCCCGAAAGTAGGATTGTTCCAAAGTTTGTCCTGTATTTCGATCGACTTCGCAATGTCGATCTGGTACTTTTCGGCCAGGATTTCCAGGTTATTTTGCAAAAACAGGCTGTCGGCCTGGCGGATCGAGAGCCGCAGCGTGTCCTGTGCGTGTAAGGCGGTTGTTAGGAGTACTAAGAGCCCGGTGAGATAGGTTCGCATAATTTCCGTGTTAGAATGTGCGATATTCCGACACCGGTATTACACCAGCCTTAAAATAACCTTAGAAAAAAATTAGAAAGCCCTCGGAGGTCGAGCCCCGAGGCCTGAGCCGGCCGGTCAAATGTGGTGCAGCTGTACCTGAAACTCGCTGCCTTTGCCGATTTCGCTGGTTACGGAAATGGTGCCGTGGTGCAGCTCCACTATCCGCTGGCAAATGGAAAGCCCAATCCCGAATCCGGGAAGTTCGGTCGCATTGGACGACCTGAAAAACGGGTTGAAAATATGCGGCAGGTCGTCTTTACTGATTCCAATGCCGTGGTCGCGGACTTTTACGACACACGACTTGTCGTCGGTGGAGATCAGTATCTGGGCGCTGTGGTCGGACGAGTACTTGCAGGCATTGTCGAGCAGATTGGTGAACACCCTTTTGAGCAATTCTTCATTACCCTCGATCACCGTTTCGTTCTCATTCTCCGGAATGGTTTCGTAATCGATCACGACATTGTAATCGGGGTGAGAGGAGAGCAATTCTTCTTTGGCCAGAAATGCGAGGTCCTCGATGTGAACGTGCGCCATTTTCATATTGCCCATATTCTCGTACGAGCGCGCGAGGAAAAGCAGGTTGTTGGTAATGCTGATGAGCCGTTCGGTATCCGAAAAGAGGTTCGCGAAAACCTCCTCAATTTCTGGATTATCCTTGTTGAAACGCTGTCCGAGCTGGATTTCGGATTTCAAAGCCGCCAAAGGCGTCCGGAGCTCGTGGGAAGCGTGAGACACGAAGCTTTTCTGCTGTTCAAATGCTTTATTGAGCCTGTAAAGTACTGTGTTAAAATTAATGGCCAACTGGGCGATTTCGTCCTTCCGGTTGCCCTCGTCGAGCTTTTGGGACAAATTCTGCGCCGTAATGAGCGATACCTGCGCATTGATCCGGCTAATGGGTTTCAATGCGTTACCCGCAAAATATATCCCCAGTCCGACCGTCACCGCGATTCCCGCCAGCAACCCCCAGCCCAGCGTGCTTCTCAAATTTTGCAGCTTGCTATGCCCGAAAGTATCGTAAGCCGACGCCAGTACCACCAGCGGTTCATCGCCTTCCTGGTAGAGCAGCCCGATCACCTCGTTTTCGCCCTGATGGAATTCCATGTACCGTTTCGCGCGCACCTCATTGAGCAGTGATGTGTGATAAGTAAGCAGCTTGTCGTCGACGCTGGAATAGATCAATTCGTTGCTGGGATCGAAAATCAGTACCTTTTCGTCGAGCATCTCTGAAAGCGTGTTCTGGTCGATGGCTTTGAGCAGGTCTTTATCAATCCCCTTTACTTTCACGAGCAGGCGGCAGGTCGTACGGGCACGGCTGCGCAAGCGATCGTAAAACTCTTCCTGGCGGTAATGTTCCGAAACACTGTAAATGGCAATGGAAAACAACAGCAGCACCCCCGCTACCAGGAGCGTGAATTGGAGGGCGATACGGTCTTTAATCTTCATGGGAGGCTATTCTTCTTTCATAATGTAGCCCATGCCCGGTCGGGTGTGGATGAGCTTGGTGGGAAAGTCCTTGTCGACTTTTTTACGTAAATAATTGATATACACCTCCACCACATTAGTGCCGGGGTCGAAATTGAGGTGCCATACGTGTTCGGCCAGGTCCATTTTTGAAACCACGCGCCCGCGGTGCAGCAGGAAATATTCCAGCAATGCAAACTCCTTCGCGGTGAGATCGATGATGTTGCCTGCCCGTTTCACCTGTTTGGTGCCGAGGTTCATTTCAAGGTCGGCGATGCGCAGGATTTTGTCGGAAATTTCGGGATTCAAAAGATCGGACACACGCAATGCCGCATTCACCCGGGCGAGTAATTCCCTGAAATCGAATGGTTTGACAATATAGTCATCCGCGCCGCTGTTCAACCCTTCTACCTTATCCTCGATTTCCCCGAATGCCGTCAGCATGATGATCGGCAGCGACGGTTTATAAATCCTGATCTGTTGGCAAACGTCGTAGCCCTTCATGCCGGGCAGATTTACATCCAGTAACACCAGGTCGAACTTCTTTTCGAGGGCCATTTGCTTGCCCGTAATGCCGTCATAGGCGATTTCCGCCTCGAAATTTTCGGCGGCCAGTCCGCGGAAAATATTCTGTGCGATCCTGCGGTCATCCTCAACGATCAGGATTTTTTTCATGTGTATTCCGAAAAAGGGAGAGGTCAAGTTACGAAAGTGCTGAAAAATGCCAAAAACAACCGGCAGATAATCCATAGTCCCGAAATGTCAGGAAACCGCTTTCTCCACAATTTCCTTTACTTCCGGTTCAGCGGGCGATTGGAAAACGATGCCGTGAGCGAGCGAATGCATGATCGCCTTGTTGCTGTGTGCGAAGTAGCAGGTATCGATACCGAGGTCCTGGATGTTTTTCAGTAATGCCGTGGTGTGGGGCTTGGCACGCCTGCGCGTCTGGCGCATGTATACCGCGCGAATGCTCTGCGGGAATGTGCGGCAAATTTCCTCGTAAATCTCCGGGTCTTTCTGCGAATCGTCGCCCAATAATATGAACTGCAATTCGGGGTAAAAAGTGACGATATTGTGGATTTTCCGCAACTTATGTTCATGCGAGCCGCTGCCCGTCATCACAAAGTCGTCCAGGCCGGATTTGATTTTTTTCAGTTTTAAAACAGCCTTGGGCAACCCGTTCAACTCCGCGAACCGGACAATCATATCATACAAATTCCACTCACTGCTCGATACATAGAAGAAGATATTGCTATCCTTATGCGGATGCGTGCGGCTAGCGAATGAAAGCAGCTGATAGTGCTTCACCACGTCGTCGAATGGCTTGCGCGCCTGCACGTTTTTAGATAATAAAACAAATAACTTCTTGAAGGAACGCCGACTATGCGAGACAAGGAATGTGTCGTCTATGTCGGAAATGATGCCGTAAGAGCTTTTGTAAGGCATGAAAAATTCGTCCGAGCTCTCGGCGTGGTACTTTTTGCCGTTCATTTCGTCGTCTAGCGTTACACGGTAGGCATGCCAGCCGCCAGGCATTTCGGCATCAAGCGGCACCTGAAAGCGGAAATAGCCGTCGGCTTCGGCGGTCGTTTCGAAGGTCTTTTCTCCCAAATGCAGGATAATCTTCAAAAACGGAATGGTTTTAATGGAGAAGAGCTCGATAATGGTTTTGGCGTAGCGAAACCCGCGTCTGGTATATTTCCGGTCACCGGAAGGGTATTTTTTCACCACATGACCAAACACAACGAGTTCCTTTTTGTTGGCGTAGCCACGGTATAGTTTTAAGTCACAACGTTTCATAACTATCTTTATCCTCCACGACATCAGGTCCCTAATTTATCGAATATGTCTTCACAACCGAAAGTTTTGCTGGTAGTAAATCCCATTTCCGGGGACGTGAACAAGGATGTAATTTTTGAAAGGGTTATTGAAAAATCGGAAGCCGAGGGCTGTGACCTGCGCATTTACACCACCACCGGCGACGACGATCAGCAGACCATCCGTGAAATGGTTGAAAATATCAGGCCGGAGCGCGTGCTGGTAGCAGGGGGCGACGGTACCATCTCCATGGTCGCGCAGGCATTACACGGTACCGATGCCATTCTGTGCATTATCCCGGCGGGGTCTGCCAATGGCCTTTCCGTCGATTTCGGGCTATCAGGTTCTATTGACCAGGCTTTGGAAGTGGCATTCGAAGGTACAGTTTCTGCGATAGATGCTGTATCCATTAATGGAGAAATCAGCCTGCACCTGGCGGATATCGGGTTAAATGCATTGCTGGTTAAAAATTACGAAGACAGCGACACCCGCGGCAAGCTCGGGTACGCCCGCGAAATGCTGCGGACACTGAGTGAGCACGAAAACTTCGATGTAAGAATCACGACCGGCGATGAAGTGCTTGAAACCGAAGCATTGATTGTGATCATCGCCAATGCTAAAAAGTATGGTACGGGTGTGAGTATCAATCCGATAGGGGATATGTGCGACGGTTTTTTTGAGCTGGTGATTGCCAAAAAGCTGGATTTCATTGAAACTGCGAAGATCCTCGCTGGCAGTACCGATTTCAATCCGGAGATTATGAAGGTGATTTCTGTGGAAAAGGCGAAGATTGAATGCGTGCAAAAGGCGGCACATTTTCAAATTGACGGGGAATAT
>DATMSL010000381.1:0-2772 GCA_035565435.1 Dyadobacter sp.
GGTTGACATAGGTTGACCCTTTTAACATAACAAACCTAACTAACAACAATTGCTTCATGAACAAAACCTCTACACTTTTCTCCCTGCTCTTTTGCGCTACGCTCGCCCATGCACAGGTGCCGGAGGAAAACCGGTTCCGGAAGGTCGTGCTGACAGAGAACCTCAACGAGCCGCTGGAACTGACAGTACTTCCCGACGAGCGCGTGCTGTTTATCGAGCGGCATGGTACGGTGAAGTTGTACAGTCCTGTATCTAAAAAGACGACGGTGATTGCCACCATACCCGTCAGTACGAAGTATAGTGATGATTCCGAAGCCGAAGACGGCCTGCTGGGCGTGAATATCGATCCCAATTTTGCCAAGAACCATTGGATTTACTTTTACTACTCGCCGGCCGGCAGCACGCCTGAGAACATTCTCGCGCGGTATGAGCTGAAAGGTAATGCGCTTGATCTTGCTTCCAAAAAGGTGATCCTGCGGATTCCCGTGCAGCGCGATAACTGCTGCCACACGGGCGGCTCGATCGACTGGGATGCACAGGGCAACCTCTACCTTTCGACTGGCGATAATACCAGCCCGCGCGCGTCGGACGGGTATGCACCTATCGACGAGCGGTCGGGCCGGAGCCCGTTCGACGCACAGAAGTCGTCGTCGAATACGGCCGATTTGCGGGGGAAAATCATCCGCATTCACCCGGAGGCGGATGGGACCTATACGATCCCGGAAGGTAACCTGTTCCCGAAGAACGCCTCGGGCGCTTATGATCCCAAAACCAGGCCGGAGATTTACACGATGGGGCATCGTAACCCATACCGCATTTCGGTGGACAAGAAGAATGGTTACCTCTATTGGGGGGATGTAGGGCCGGATGCAGGCAAGGATTCGACGGGCCTCGGGCCTGCGGCGGAGGACGAATTCGGGCAAGCACGTAAGGCGGGAAACTACGGCTGGCCGTATTTCGTGGGAGATAATAAGGCTTATTGGGATTTCAATTTCGAAACGAAGCAGTCGGGCGAGAAATTCAACGCCGAAAAGCCGGTCAACAACTCCCCGAACAATACTGGGCTGACGGAGTTGCCACCCGCGCAGAAGGCGCTGATCTGGTACACCGCCGCGGAGACGAAACGTTTCCCACTCCTCGGTTCAGGGGGGCGCAGTGCGATGGCCGGGCCGGTTTATTATGCCGATCAGTTCAAAAGTGCAAAGCGCGCATTTCCAGCCTATTACGATAAGAAATTGTTCATCTACGAATGGATGCGTGACTGGATTATGGCGGTAACGCTCAGTCCGAAGGGCGATTATGTGAAAATGGAGCGCTTCCTGCCCAACCTGAAACTGGAACATCCGATCGATATGACGTTCGGGCCGAATGGCGACTTGTATATCCTCGAATATGGACAGGGATGGTTTATGGGTAACCCGGAGTCGAAGCTGGTGCGGATCGAGTACAATGCCGGTAACCGCAAACCGGCTGTGGCGGCGTCGGTCGATAAGAAGGCTGGTGCCGTGCCCTTCCAGGCTCAGTTTTCGTCGGCAGGTACCGAGGATTTTGATAAAGATACCTTGCAATACCAATGGAAAATTACTTCGGCAAGCGGCGGGGTACCGGTTGTTTTGAACGAGCCAAATCCTGCCTATACTTTTAAAAAGAGGGGTATTTACAGGGTTTTGCTCACAGTAACGGATTCTAAAGGGCTGAAAGATTCGCAGAGCCTGACCATCCAGGCAGGTAATGAACCGCCCCAGGTTTCACTTGAACTGACGGGTGGAAACAAGACATTTTTCTTTCCTGATAAACCTATTCATTACAAAGTGAATGTGTCGGATCGCGAGGACGGAAGTTTGGAGAAAAACACCATCGCTGCATCGAAAGTGAAGATTACTGCCGCTTACCAGGATGCAGAGGATAAGCAAGCGTCCAATCCGGACGGGCATCAGGAGGCACCGGTTACTTTTACGGCGGGAAAAACCCTGATCGAAAAAAGCGATTGCAAAGCCTGCCATTTCACAGACAAAAAATCGATAGGCCCGGCATTTAAGGATGTTGCGGCCAAATACCGTGCCGACGCCAATGCGGTGGCCTCGCTTTCGGATAAGATCATCAAGGGAGGTGCGGGTGTTTGGGGCGAAACGGCTATGTCGGCACACCCGTCCATCGGGTTGCCGGAGGCCGGGCAAATGGTGAAGTACATTTTAAGCCTCGCCGATGAAAAACAGGCTGCGCAAACACTTCAACCGGCGGGAGAGGTGATTGCCAAAATCCCCGACGGGGGCGATGCGGGGAAGGGTATTTACAAGTTCATAGCCAGCTACACCGACAAAGGTGCAAATGGAATGCCCTCCCAAACCACGGAGAAAACGCTCGTTTTGAAGAACCCGACGCTGCTTTTCGGCAATGCCGATGACGCGTCCAAGAATATCATGCGCTTCAAAATGGGCGAGAATAACTTGCTGATCGTCACGCAGCCCAATACCTATGCCATTTTCAAAGGGGTTGATCTGACCGACATTACAGCGCTCGATATGGTGGTGGCCGCGCCGAAGGACCAGCTGAATGCACAAGGCGGCATTGTAGAGGTACACGAAGGCTCGCCCGATGGCGCATTGCTCGGGAAAACCGAGTGGATACCACCCACTGATGACGCCAGCGCATTTACTTCCAAAACCCCGCCTAAGCCATTCCACGTAGCCATTTCTCCTCAAAGCAGCGCCCGGGATTTGTATTTTGTTTTTAAGAACGACAATGCAAAAGGAGCCTTGTTCGTCCCGTTTT
>DATMSL010000382.1:0-11437 GCA_035565435.1 Dyadobacter sp.
GTTAGGTGATTAGTTAAATAAATGCGTCAAATTGGTCTGAGAACATCCTAAACCGACATTTATGAAGGAGAATTACGTCATTGGTATCGATTTCGGTACCGACTCTGTAAGGGCATTGGTGGTGAATGCGGACACGGGCGAGCAGGCCGGGACGGCTGTGCAGGAGTATCCCCGCTGGAAGCAGGGCAAATATTGCGATGCGGGCGTTTCGCAGTTCCGGCAGCACCCGCTGGATTACCTAGAAAGTTTGGAAAATGCCGTTCGAAATGCATTGGACCAGGCCTCGCCGGCTGTGCGCCAGAATGTGCGGGGCATTTCCGTGGATACGACCGGGTCTACGCCTGTCGCGGTGGACAGGAACGGAACGCCGCTGGCTTTGCTTCCCGAATTTGCCGAGAACCCTAATGGCATGTTTATCCTTTGGAAAGACCATACTGCCAATGCGGAAGCCGAGGAGATCAACCGGCTGGCGCATAGTTATGATATTGATTTTACCAAATATGTGGGAGGTATCTATTCTTCCGAATGGTTTTGGGCCAAAATCCTGCGCACACTGCGCGTGGACGAGGCCGTACGCGAGCACGCATTCTCGTGGGTAGAGCATTGCGACTGGATATCTGCCGAACTCACCGGCGTTACCGATCCGCTGCAACTGAAACGCTCGCGTTGTGCAGCGGGCCACAAAGCGCTCTGGCACCGGGATTTTGAAGGCCTTCCATCCAATGCATTCGTCCGCGAGCTCGATCCTTTGCTCGACGGACTCCGCGATCGCCTCTTTGCCGATACGGCAACCTCTGACCAGCCAATGGGCACTATTTCCAAAGAATGGGCGGCGAAATTAGGCATTCCCGCGGACGTGGTGATAGGCGTCGGTGCATTCGACGCGCATATGGGCGCAGTAGGTGCGCTCATCGAGCCGTATTCCTTGTGTAAGGTAATTGGTACTTCCACTTGCGATATGCTCGTAGCCCCAAATGAGGAAGTGGGACATCTGCTGATCAAAGGCATTTGCGGCCAGGTGGATGGCTCCATTGTGCCTGGTATGCTGGGTATGGAGGCGGGGCAGTCGGCTTTCGGGGATATTTATGCGTGGTTTTCCAAACTCATTATTGAGCCTGTGCGCGCTTTGTTGGGCGAAGAAGAGGCATCACGGCTTTCCAAACAACTCATCCCGCATCTGGCAGAACAGGCAGCTAAACTTCCGGTTACAGAAAAAGACATTATTGCCATCGACTGGCTGAATGGCCGGCGCACGCCCGACGCGAAGCACACGCTGAAAGGCGGCTTGCTAGGCTTGAACCTCGCAAGCAACAGCGCGCGCATTTTCAAGGCTTTGGTGGAAGCCACGGCCTATGGTTCCAAAGCCATTGTAGAACGCTTCCGGAGTGAAGGCGTGCCGATCCATCAGGTCATTGCGATTGGTGGCGTGGCGAAGAAATCGGCATTCGTCATGCAAACGCTGGCCGATGTGCTCAATATGCCTATTAAAGTAGCTGCTTCCGAACAGGCTTGCGCATTGGGCGCGGCGATGTTCGCGTCGGTGGCAGCCGGGGTGCACGCCAACTTACAGGAGGCGCAGGAAGCAATGAGTTCGGGCTTTGATGCCGTGTACCAGCCTCGCGAGGCGCAGTCCGCAGTTTATCAGCAGCTTTATCAGAAGTACCTGCAAGCCGGGGCTTATATCGAAAATGAATTTTTACAAAAAGGATATTTACAATTCACCTGATGCTTGATTTAAAACAGTATGAAGTCTGGTTCATCACCGGAAGTCAGCATTTGTACGGCGAGGAAACGCTCCGCCAGGTCGATGAACATTCACAGATCATCGCCCGCTACCTCGACGAAGCCCCGCAGGTACCTGTGCGGGTGATTTTCAAACCGGTCGTTAAATCGCCGGACGAAATCTACCACATCATCCAGCAAGCCAACAGCGCGGTTAATTGTATAGGTGTCGTGGCCTGGATGCACACGTTTTCTCCCGCCAAAATGTGGATTCGTGGCTTACAGATCCTGCAAAAGCCATTATTGCATTTACATACCCAATACAACCGCGATATTCCCTGGGCGGAAATCGATATGGATTTCATGAACCTGAATCAATCGGCGCACGGTGACCGCGAATTCGGGTTTATGATGACGCGCATGCGATTAAACCGCAAGGTGATCGTCGGACATTGGCAGCAGGAGCATGTGCTGGAAGGCCTCGGCCAATGGGCGAGGGTCGCAGCCGGCCGTCATGACTTGAAAGGTGCGAAATTTGTCCGTTTCGGCGACAATATGCGGGAAGTGGCGGTAACGGACGGGGATAAGGTGGCTGCCGAAATGACTTTCGGTTTCTCCGTAAATACCTATGCTGTGGGCGATCTGGTAGCGGTGATCAATCAGGTTTCGGACGCCGAAATATCCGCATTGATCGAGGAGTATGCCGACGCTTACCAACTCGCGTCCGGCCTCGAAAACGGCGGCCAGCGCCATCAGGCTTTGCGCGATGCCGCGAAGATCGAGTTGGGTTTGAAATACTTTCTCAAAGACGGCAATTTTAAAGGCTACACCAATACATTCGAAGACCTCCACGGTATGAAACAGCTGCCGGGCATCGGTTCGCAGCGCATGATGGCGGCGGGGTACGGTTATGCCGGCGAAGGCGACTGGAAGACGTCCGCGATGGTGCGGGCCCTGAAAGTAATGGCCAGCGGCCTCCCGGGCGGCAACTCATTTATGGAGGATTATACTTATCATTTTAATCCATCGAATAACCTGGTGCTGGGCTCGCATATGCTGGAAATATGTCCAAGTATTGCGAAAGGCAAACCTTCCGTGGAAGTACATGCGCTGGGAATAGGAGGTAAGGAGGATCCCGTGCGGCTCGTGTTCAATGCACCGGCCGGGCCGGCGTTGAACGTCTCCCTCGTGGATATGGGCAACCGCTTTCGCCTGCTTGTGAATGAAGTGGAGGCCGTGGAAGCAACTGAGCAACTGCCGAAACTGCCGGTAGCGCGCGTGCTCTGGAAACCGCAGCCGGACATGCAGACGGGCTGCGCAGCCTGGATTTACGCCGGCGGTGCGCACCACACTGCATTCAGCCAGAACCTTACCACGGAACATATTGAAACCTTCGCCGAAATGGTAGGAGTGGAACTGGTGGTGATCGATAAAAATACCACGTTACGCCAGTTGAAAAACGAGTTGCGTTGGAGTGAAGCCTATTACAGATAACCCGAAATGTCGAAATATCAATATCTCAAAGAGCAGGTTTACGAGGCCAATATGGAGATCCCGAGGGAGGAACTGGCGATCGTGACCTTCGGCAATGTAAGCGGTATCGACCGGGCCGCTGGCGTGGTGGCGATCAAGCCCAGCGGCGTGCCGTACCACCGGTTGAAAGTGGAAGACATTGTAATCGTAGACCTGGATAATGCGTTGGTAGAAGGGAATATGCGACCATCTTCCGACACTAAGACGCACACGTTGCTTTATAAAAGTTTCCCGTCGATCGGGGGCGTGTGTCATACGCATTCTACGTACGCCGTAGCGTGGGCGCAGGCGATCCGGCCCATCCCGAACCTGGGCACGACCCATGCCGATCACCTGACAGTTCCGATCCCAGTGACGGAGGTAATGTCCGATGAAATGATCCAGCGCGATTACGAGCTCGAAACCGGTAACCAGATACTCGATCTTTTTGCACGGGAAAGGCTAAGCTATGAAGAAGTGGAAATGGTGCTGGTGGCTTGCCACGGACCATTTACCTGGGGAAAAGACCCGTCCAAGGCCATCTACAATTCAATTGTACTGGAAGAGATCGCTAAAATGGCATACCTGACGTTGCAGATCAATCCGTCAGCAGCGGCGATCAAGCAGAGCCTGTGCGACAAGCATTATTTCAGAAAGCACGGCAAGGACGCCTATTACGGGCAGGGCTGCTAGTTCTTTTTGGTGGAACCATGGCTCCCGGACCGACGGCTTGCGATGTTGCGCATTTGCTGCAATGCTTCCTGGCGTGTCATCGCTTTTTCGTTGGACTTGGCTTCTTTAATGGCGTCTTTGGAAAAACGGCCTTGAAGCAGTTTGAAAATCGTGAAAATCATATTCTTTAAGCTAGTAGGGGCGGGTAACCCATTGTCTACCCAAACTTAGCAAAGAACGCGCTATAAAAAAAGAGCTGCCGGTGTTCCCATTCACCGGCAGCATCAGTCATAAAACGTTGAGTATAATGAGTGCTTGTTTGCAATTAGGACAGAGCCTCTTTGCGTAATTTTTTTCCGGGATGAAATTCGTCTTGGATCCAGCGTACAAAATTGTGGGAGTTAGTTTTGTAAATCTCCATAGATAAGGGCTTGATGCCACTGAACTCAACCTCTTTAACGTACTGTGCGTGCAATTTCAAAATCTCGGCCAGGGTTTTGCTATCAGTTTTCATTAAACATTGTGTTAAAGTTTGCACTGGTTGTCGGACAGTATGCAATAAGAACGTACCCAACCCTTCGTAAAATCTTTTAATATTTGAAAAATTATATTGTTGATTCGAAACCTTATAGTATGGTTTAGAGAATAGCAGTCTTCCGGCGCATTGTTTCAGGCAATGGTCGCGCTGATTGTTACATTATAGGACAATTTGTGGAGGTGCGTTTGATTTCGTTTGTCGGCTTACTGGCTTGACAATCAACGTATAGTGGCTCTGTTTGACGTCTTGCTCTCTGAAAATGTGACGGAGGGCCATTTAAGGCAAGACGTGCTCGTAATCGTGGAAGGAAAGGCTGGTGAGCTTGTCCACTTAATTTAATGTCCTAAAAAAATTATACTACAAAGATTTAGATAGCCAGCTTCTTTTTAAGGAAAGGGATCTCCAGTGGTTTTGGCAGCAGGTCAATAATGTGTTGGCTGGCTTTGGCTTTCTCGATATCCCGCGTGTCGATGGTCGAGGAGAGCATAAAAATCCTGATTTTCTGCCGAAGCGCTTCCGGCAGGTGATCGAATTCATCGATGAACTCGAAGCCATTCATGTCCGGCATCTGGAGGTCGAGGAGAATGATGATGTCCGGCAGGCTTTCGGCCTGGGCAATAAGGTGTTTGAGAGCGTCGCGCGCCGAGTTGAAGGTTTTGACTGAATTCGTAATCCCGCTTTTGATCAATAACTTTTCGTAGATAAACAGGTCGAACGCGCTGTCATCTATCAAAAAGAAGTTAAGCAGTGGCTCCATGTCGGGTTATTTGTTAATAGAAGGAATGTTGATTTCAAAAATACTACCCTGTCCGATTTTTGAAGTTACGCTGATTTCCCCTCCCAGTTTAGCGATCGCTTCGTGCACGATGTAAAGCCCTATCCCTGAGCCACTGTTAGTAGCCCCTGCACGGTAAAACATTTTGAAAATTTTATCCTGATCCGACTCTTTAATGCCGGTCCCGTTGTCTTCGACAATGATTCGTGCGTCGGAATCGGTGGATTTTACGGTCAGGTGAACAAACGGATTGGACTTGTTCTTATCCTGGAATTTGATCGCGTTGTTGATGAGATTATTGAAAATGATCCGCAGCTTCATCACATCCGAATGGAATACACCGTCCTGCTGAATATCCGTCGTCATTTTCAGATTGCCATATTCGGGCAGGTACTGAATTGTGGCCTGCACCTCGGTAACCAGCTCTTCGAAGCTGATGTCCGTCACAACGGGGACACCGCGCGCATTTTTGTAATAATCAATGATGTTGATAATGAAAGTATCCAGCTTCTTCACCGACTGCCGGATCAGTTCCAGGTACTCATTCTGCGATTTGACGTCCTCTTCCAGCAGGGCGAGGTTCACAATGCCGAGCACCGACATCAGCGGCGCGCGCAGGTCGTGCGAGGCGCTGTACACAAACTTGTCGAGTTCCTCGTTCGCCTTTTGGAGTTCAATGTTACGCTGTTTGAGGTCCTCACGGGTTTTATAAATGTCGTATGCATTGGAAATCGCATTTTCAACATACTTGTAATCCCAGGGTTTATCTATAAACCGGAACACTTCCCCCTTGTTGATCGCGTCGATCGCCGCCCCGATATCGGTATGCCCGGTGATGAGGATACGTATCGGTTTCGGAAATTTGGTTCTGATCTTTTCGAAAAATTGTACACCCGTCAGCCCCGGCATTCGCTGGTCGGCCAGGATAATGCAGAAATCCTTTTCATCAAGCATTTGCTCCGCTTCCACTACCGAGGAGGTAATCGTGATATCGTACTGCTTGCGGAACGAAGCCTTGAACGAATGCAGGTTGTGCTCCTCGTCGTCAATGTACAGAATGGTGATAGCTTTTTCGCTCATTGAAAATCAGGGATTGGGCGTGCTTTTCTTTTTACTGGCAGTGTGATCAAAAATTCTGTTCCTTCTCCGACCTCGGTATTCACTTGAATGTTACCGCTGTGAACTTCGATAATTTTAAAGACAATTGAAAGTCCCAAACCGGTGCCGTCGCCCACCTGCTTGGTGGTGAAGAACGGCTCAAAAATCTTGGCACGGACCTCCGGCGTCATGCCCGGGCCGTTGTCGCGCATCGATATCGCCACCGTCTCGGGGTCTTTCAGCCACGATTTTACCCAGATGGTCGGGGTTTTGCCTTCCTGTTTTTCCTTTTGCAACGCGTAGATCGAGTTGGTTAGGATATTCATAAACACCTGGTTGAGCTTACCCGCATAGCACTCGATGCTCGGGATATTGCCCAGTTCCTTCACCAGCGTGATCGAATTTCCCATCTGGTAATTGAGAATAATGAGTGTGGACTCGATGCCCTCATTGATATTCACCAGGTTCAGATCGGTTTCATCCACGCGGGAAAATATCTTTAAACCTTTCACGATCTCTACGGTACGGTGGGCGCCGTCCTCCATGCCTTTCAGCAAAGTGCTGAGCTCGGTCTTAAGGTAGTCCAGATCGAGGTCCTCTTTGAGGCGTTCGATCTCCTTTACTTTCCCCTGAAGTCCTTCTATGGAGTCGATCTCCCTAATGCCGTCGTAGGAGTCGAGGATTTCCAGTACATCGTCGATGTCTCGCCGTAACGGGCGGATGTTGGAGCTGACGAAGTTAATCGGGTTGTTGATCTCGTGTGCAATGCCCGCGGTGAGCTGACCAAGAGAGGCCATTTTTTCCGAGTCGATCAGTTGCGTCTGCGCGTCTTTCAGCTTGGTAAGCGCCAGGTTGAGTTCGGTATTGGCAAACTGCAACTCGGCAGTGCGCTCGTTGACACTCCTTTCGAGGAAGGCATTCTGTTCGAGGATGATTTTCTCGTTTTCCATCGAAATCCGCAGCGCCTGTGCCTGTGATATTTCTTTTTCCTTTTTGAAAATGTTGATCTTATCCGCCAATGCGAACGACAGCAATATCACTTCAATGGCCGTACCTGCCTGCATCGTGTAGTTCGTAAAGCTGTTGTAAGGCAAAATGTTAAGGTTTCGCAGCGAGTAGAGTACAATCCCTACCAGGAATATCGACCAGGCAACCAGGAAGAACTTCGCCGGACGGTAGCCTTCCATGGACAGCATTAGCGCCACCACCAGTGCAAAAAGCGCGGCCGAAGGCGCGAGCAGATCGATGATGCGATAGCTGACCATATTCAATCCCAGCAGATTGAACACCACGGCTATGCCATAGGTGACGATGATCGCGATGATGATCCGGTAATTAGTGGCGGACCGCTCGCGGATGTGCAGGAAGTTCTGGAAGAACATCAGTGCAAAACTTCCTGCCAGCGCAGGGAAGAGGATGATCGAATATTCGTTGAAGGCCGGTGTTTCGGGCCAGAGAAACTTAAATGTATAACCTGTAATGGTCGTTTGTGTAAGTCCGATGAAGAGGATGTATAGCACGTAATACAAATAGCTCTTTTCACGGATCGAGAAGTACACGAAGAAGTTGTAGAGCATCATCACGAAAAGTACTCCGATATGAATACCGGATATGATTTCGTTGGTCAATGCAAACTGGAAAAAGCCCATCTCGCTGCGGACGATGAGCGGGACCACAATCTGCTCGCTGCCGTGGATTCGCAGGTAGTAGGTTTGAGCAGTTTGCCTGGGAATATCGAGTTTGAATACGATATTCTGGTGTTTGACATGCCGTTTGTTGAAAGCGTCGTTCCAGGAAATGGTTTCCTCCTTGGCTTTGCCGCGCTCCGTCGAGTACAATGTTGCCGATTCAATTCGGGGATATGCGAGTTCAAGAAACAGATTGTCCTCAGCACTATTGTTCTTGATATTAACACGCACCCAGAAAGTGGAAGCACTGACGCCGAAGTTGGGTGTATCCTCGAAGCTGGGCGTAAATTTCCCGTGGGCTTTCACTTCGTCGATTGTTAATGTCGCGGAAGTGTCTTCCAGTATCTCTACCTGCCTTCCGATCGTCACGTCGTTACCCTTGAACACGACTTCGCCTGCATGAGCGTGGGTAAGCAAGCTCATGAGCAGCAGAAGGGTTCCAATAATCCTGCGGTAGAACTTTACATCCATTTATTAATATCGTAAACTATGGTTAAGTCCCCGCGACGACCGGTTTCAACGACGGTTTGCGTAGGGTTTGCTCTCAGGCTGAATATTTTTTCGCGTTCTTCATCGGTGGCAAAGGGCAGATTGATCAGGTCCCTGGCGATCAGCGATGTAGCGATCAATCCTTCTTTGGGATAATAAAATGTCCCGTTGTTACCCAGGTCGGTCAAGACCTCGAACCCTATCCGCTGGCTGATAACCAAGGTGATAGGGGAACAAAGGCCCATCAGGCAATGAATCCCGACCTTCGACGCAATCGCCATGGCCGTTCTTCCCAGATATACGCTACCAATGCCGTAACCGGCTACCTCCTTCGAATTGAACAGCCCGCAAAATTCGGCCACATTATAGTCGCCGATCTTGTCGACATAACCGTAAATGCTTTTGTCGATCTTTGCGATCGCGTCCTCCATCGGCATTTTGAGGTTCGCCGAACGAACTTGCACCCGGGTACCTCCATAAATATCCTTGCCGTCCTCCGACTGCACGATGATCACATAAGTATTCGGATCCTCCAACCAGGTGTGATTGGCCGATGTCACCTGCTTCACGCCGTATGCTTCGAGTACCCTGCGGTGCCCGTCGACATATCTCAGGCTCGTTTCCACATCATCCGGTGCACGGTATGCTTTAATATGTGCTACCATGTACTGTTATGGGTTTACAATAAATAGCGTTTCGTTTAACGGCAATCGGTAACTCTTGATCCCGGGTTTTTCCGCTTTTGCAATCTTAAATAAGAACACTTCCGCCACTTCCTCTCCAAACGGGACAAGTTCCATGAATCTCTTTCTTAAAGTACGCAATTTCGCTGCTTCGGCTTGATCCAAGCCTGCATTGTTGCCCTTTGTAATGCGGGGAAACAAATAAAACGGGGAAATTAATGGATGGATCGCAAATTGCAATTGTTCGGCCTGAAGCCATAAGCGTTGCATGGCTATTCCGCCCAGGAAAAAGTCCTTGTAACTGTACTTCGGCATGGTGATCATACCCAGGGCAGAGGCTGTGCTGACCGATCTGAGCGCCGCGTCCACCAATGCACCACCTCCCTGTACGCCTTTCAATGTCTGGGAAATTTCTTTGTCGCGGATGATCGAGAGCGCGGCTATCTGAGCATTGTTGAGACCGAGCGTGCGTACGTCGATCCCGTCTCTGGATAGTTCGGCTTCGGTAGGCGACCATTTCATTTCGCGGTGTACGAAATCATAATGTCCTTCCGGGTTCAGCAGGCGCACACGGTCGCATTCGCCAATGATCTCGCCGATGGCCATAATATCCTGCTTGCCGGAAAAGTAATGGAATTCTGCTCCCGTAACGCTTTGCGCTGCGTTCTTCAACTGCAGAAAAACAGCTTCCGGGATTTCTACGGGGGTGGAAGGGTTGCGGTTCGTACACCGTTCGTAGATCGCACCGACTGCCTCCGGAGCATACACCGGGTCAGCGCCATTTATGTCTTTATGCTGAAAGTCGATCGCTGCGATGAGTGGTGAACCCTCGCCCAGCGGGAAAATTTCGGCCTTTACACCAAGCCCGGCCTCATGAGCCTTTAATAATATATTCTCGTAAGAAGCTCCGAAAGAAATATTGGAGGCGATCTGGTCGAAATCACCAAAAGAGAACGAACGGAAACGGTCGTGGAAAAGGAACAGCCTTCCGTGGTGATAGAGCCATTTCCAGGGCTGGTCGTTCCCGGTGGAGGGAGCCTGGCAAGCGGCATTTACAATGTCGGCCAGCACGTTTTCGGGAATAGCTTCGGTCTGTTTTTGAGGTAACGAATCAGCTATACGAACAGCTTCGGTGAAGTCGAAAGGAGCATGCGGGTTATGCCGGAAAAAGCCCTGGGGCTTCTCTGATTTATCGCCGACGAGTTCTTCCAAATCAATATAGTACCTGCCCGACTCATGAAACTGGTTTAGCAGAATGCGCCGGCATACGTCCGTCACGACACCGCCTCCGAGTGTCACCGCACTGGCCAGCTGCGGCCAGGTACCGATGCTCTGACCAATTTCAACGAGCGATACTTTACCTCTTTTGGAGCCGTTGATCGCATTCACGATCCGAAGCACGAGCGGAAGCCTGTCTTCTTCAGAAATATGTTCGAATTTGTCCAGCGGGAGCCCTTGCAAATAGCCGTGGAAGATGGGCCGCTCCGGTTCGGTGTCAAACCGCTCGACGTCGAGCATGCCGCGGTCGCTGGTTTCCATCACCACTGGAATGCTGAGCTGTGCGGCGCGGATACGCGCGCTTATTTTCAGTGCAATATCGTCGCATTCGTCGACCAGGATATCAAGTTTGCCGCCATCGAGCAGGAAACCGTCCAGATTCTCCCTGGTAATACCATCGGAGAAGCATTCGATGTCCAGGAAAGGGTCGATCTCGGCGATCTCGCGGGCGGTCACGATGCATTTGTTGACACCGATGTTGTGGAGTCCTGTACGTATACGGTTGAGGTTACTGAGTTCAATCGTATCAAAGTCAGCCAGTTTCAGTTTTCCGCACGCCCGTTCGGTGGCAATGCTCAGCGCGACGGAATGCCCCACCGATAGCCCGATAATGCCTATTGAGCGTTTGGAAAGGTGTAGCTGCTCATCGGGTGTGATTTTGTACTGGTTACGGCTTGTCCTGAGTTCAATGAATTCCGCTTCATCAACCAGGTGCAGGAGTCGTTCCGACCATGGATAGTATACCCACACGCCCTCGGTATCAGTGTCTTTGCCTTCGGTCCATTCGCGGTACTTTTGTTCTGTTTCCGCGGCATTGAGCCGTTTTTTGGGATGCCTGATCCGAATGAGTTCTTGTTTCTGGGAAGCAAACAAATCCAGAATGGTTTTGCCGCGATAGTCTTCAATGAAGGAGAGGAAACTTGTTTTATCTGCGTGGCGCTCTTTGGAGATGAAAACCGGTTTGTAGATATAGTTGATCTCT
>DATMSL010000383.1:0-6451 GCA_035565435.1 Dyadobacter sp.
CCGGAATTGTTTCTGTTTCTCATTAGGAATGCAGTATCACTACTGGATTTATTTCCTCTTACAAATTTACCTTGTAACCGATTAGTGCTTTAATTCGCACAAAATGGTATGAATTGCCACTAAAACTGGTTAGCCAACGTATCTGATGGTCAGAGTACTAGTGTTGAAAAAAATTAGCCTGCAAAGATACGGGAATTTTTTCGGGTAAAAATATTTGAATGTGTTTATGTCAAAAATGATATGAAAACGTTTATAAGTACTATCGGAGAAATGCGGCCGGAAATGGCGATTTTTACCTAACTAAACCTTCATTAACAAGTGTATTATGTCAGCTGACGCGCAGGCGCAACCGTTATGGAAGCCGGGAAGGACCCTGTTGGAACAGTCCAATCTAAAAAAGTATATGGACTGGCTGTTTGTCAAAAAAGGCCTCTATTTCCGCTCGTATCACGATCTCTGGGAATGGTCGGTGACCGACCTGGAAGATTTCTGGGAAAGTCTTTGGAATTACTTTAATATCAAATCCCACGATTTGTACCTCGAAGTGCTGCAAAAGCCATTGAGCGGCATGATCGGCACGCGCTGGTTCACGCGTTCCAAGCTGAATTACGCCGAACATATTTTCAGAAACAAAACAAAAGAGCGCCCGGCGATCGTCTTTCAGTCGGAAAAATCGGAGCTCGTGGAGATCTCCTGGGAAATGCTCGAAGCACAGGTAGCCGCCGTTTCGACCTGGCTGAAACAGCGTGGTGTAAAACCTGGTGACCGTGTGGCGGCGGTGTTGCCTAACATTCCCCAGGCCGTAGTCGCATTTCTGGCAACGAATGCGGTGGGAGCCGTATGGTCGTCGTGCTCGCCCGATTTTGGCAAACCAGCGATTACCGAACGCTTTTCGCAGATTGAGCCGAAGGTGTTGTTTACTGTCGACGGCTATGTTTATAATGGCAAAACCTACGACATCACCTCCTTCGCCACCGAACTTTCCGCATCGCTTCCGAGCGTCGGCGACACGGTGCTGATCGACAATATATTTTCAGAAACTCGCCCCGATAGGTTTACAGCCTGGGACGATATCCTGCATTTCGAGAACTTCGGGATCGACTTTGAGCCGGTGCCTTTCGATCATCCGATCTGGATTCTGTATTCGTCGGGGACGACAGCCAAGCCGAAGGCCATTACCCACAGCGTTGGCGGTTGTCTGATCGAGCACATGAAAGCGTTGGTACTGCATCAGAATGTGAAACCGGGTGACCGGTATTTCTGGTACTCCACCACCGGTTGGATGATGTGGAACTATGCATTGAGCTCGCTTCTTTGCGGAGCTACATTGGTGATGTACGACGGTGCGCCAGCGTATCCTTCCTCGCAAGTACTCTGGACAATGGCCGAAAAAGCGCGTATTACGCACTTTGGCAGCGGGGCGGCATTTTATATTGCTTCCATGAAAAGTGGTGTGAGCATTACTTCCGAGCGGCTTGGGCACCTCGAAACAATCGGTTCGACCGGTTCGCCGCTACCGCCGGAGGCATTTGAATGGATTTATAAGCATGTCAAAAAAGATGTGTGGCTGATCTCCCTGAGCGGGGGCACGGACGTATGCAGCGCCTTCGTAGGCGGGTGCCCGCTCGTGCCTGTATACGCGGGCGAAATCCAATGCCGGATGCTCGGGGCGAGAATCGAGGCATTCGATGAGGATGGAAAGCCGGTTTTGAATGAACTGGGCGAAATGGTAATCACACAGCCGATGCCGTCGATGCCTATTTATTTCTGGAACGACGAGCATGACGAAAAGTATCTTTCCAGCTATTTCGAAATGTACCCGCACGTGTGGCGGCATGGCGACTGGATCAAAATCACGGACCGGAAGTCGGTGGTTATTTATGGTCGCTCTGACGCTACTCTGAACCGCGGCGGGGTCCGTATCGGTACCGCAGAGATTTATCGCGCCGTGGAAAGTATCCCGGAAGTAAAGGATAGCCTGGCTGTTTACCTCGAAAAGTCGAATGGGGAGGGGACGATATCCCTATTTGTCGTCCTGGCTATGGGTAAGGAGCTTACTGATGATTTGAAGAAGCAGATTAAAGACACTTTGCGCACGCAATACAGCCCGCGGCATGTGCCCGACACGATCGAACAGGTAAGCGATATCCCTTACACGATCAATGGCAAGAAGATGGAAGCACCGATGAAGCGGATACTGATGGGACAAGATCCGGCCAAATGTATTAATATCGATACCATGCGCAATCCAGAATCGTTAAAGGCATTCATCTAGAAATACGCGCTGTTGATATGTTAACGCCCTGCATTCATTTGCATTAGGCAACCAAAATCGTTTAATTCACGTTGGGGAAATAGTCAGTTCCCGCGACGCCAGCCCATACTCCTAATTTTTGCAGGTATGAATTCACATAGCCCCCAACCCCCGATCCAGAACTCGAAATCCGTAGTTCGTTTGCCTATCATCATCGCGATCACGCTGGCGGCGGGTGTGCTGCTGGGAAGTACGTTTTTCAGCGGCGGGAAGAAATTGTCTGACGTGGCGAAAGGTTACGGCAAGTTCAGAGAGGTATTGATGCTGGTGGAAAACAATTATGTCGATTCGGTGAATACTGAGGAGCTGGTGGATTACTCGATCTCCAAAATGCTGGAAAAGCTTGATCCGCACACGGCTTACTTCAATGCCGAAGAAGCTACCGCGGCACGGTCACAGCTCGAATCGGGTTTTGACGGTATCGGCGTCGAGTTCAATATTTATAATGATACAGTGTATGTGGTAACCCCGCTGAGTGGCGGCCCGTCGGAGGCGGCTGGTATCCAGAGCGGCGACCGCATTATTTCGGTGAATAAAGAAAACCTTTCGGGGCCTGGCGTTACCAATGCGCAGGTTTACAAATTGTTGCGCGGCAAGCGCGGCACCAAAGTGGATCTGTCGATTGAAAGGGTAGGGTTAAAGGATAAAATGAATTTCGCCGTCGTGCGCGACCGCATTCCTACCTATTCGGTGGACGCCTCCTACATGGTGGATCAGGAAATAGGGTATATCAAAGTGAGCCGTTTCTCGGAAACTACTTTCGATGAGTTTAAATCCGCATTGAAAACTTTGAAAGCCGAAGGTTTGAAAAACCTCATTCTTGACCTTCGCGGCAACCCGGGCGGGTATATGGAACGCGCTACGAGCATGGCCGATGAGTTTATTGCAGGAGATAAGCTCCTGGTATACACCGAAGGCAAAGACAGCCGTTTCGATCGCAAGACCCGCTCGCACGTGGACGGCCTTTTCGAGCAGGGCCCATTGATCGTGCTCGTGGACGAAGGCAGCGCATCGGCTTCTGAAATCCTCGCCGGCGCATTGCAGGATCACGACCGTGCATTAGTAGTAGGAAGAAGGTCTTACGGAAAAGGATTGGTTCAAATGCCGATCAAACTGTCGGACGGCTCTGAGCTGCGCCTGACGATTTCACGCTATTATACGCCGAGTGGTCGCAGCATTCAGAAACCCTACGAGCTTGGCAAGGGTGAAGATTACAGCCAGGATCTGGCGCACCGGTACGAAAGCGGGGAGCTATTCAATGCCGATAGCATCAAGTTTGATAAAACTAAGATCTATAAAACCGATGGTGGCCGTGTAGTGTATGGTGGGGGCGGCATAACCCCGGATATTTTCGTGGCAAAAGATACATTGATGAACAGCAAATACCTGTTCGAGCTGTATTCCAAAAACATTATCCGTGAATATGCACTGCGCTACGCGAATGAAAATCAGAGAAGATTGGAAAAACAGCCGTTCAAGGAATACCTGAAATCATTCCAGGTGTCGGATGCGATGCTGGCAGAATTGGTAAAGGATGCTTCCAAGGCTGGTATCAAGCCAAATGAAAAAGAACTGAACCTGTCTAAATCGCTCATTACCTCACAAACCAAGGCGATCATCGGTCGTTATGTGTGGGGAAGAAAGCAAAAAAATGGTTTGAACAACGAGGTATTCCAGGTTCTCAACCCGAGCGATAATGTCTACCAGCGTGCTGTACAGCTTTTCTCACAAGCGGCACAGCTGGAAAAAGGCGAGTTCAGCAGTTTGAATATTCCTAAAAGCAAAAAGTAAAATTCACTCCACACCATCCACTCAATGTCCCGTATTGCATTTATCACCGGAGCCACATCCGGTATCGGTAAGGCCACGGCGGAAGCATTCGCCGGGGTCGGAATAGACCTTATTTTGTGCGGTCGCCGCCAGGAACGCCTCGACGAGGTAGCCGCAGAATTATCTTCCAAAGTAAAAGTAACCACACTCGTATTCGACGTCCGTGACAAAGGTGCGGTGTTCGCAGCGGTCGGCTCGCTGCCTGACAACTGGAAAAACATTGATATTTTGGTCAACAATGCTGGAAATGCGCATGGGTTAGGTACGCTCGATGAAGGCGACACCGACGATTGGGACGCGATGATTGACGGTAATGTGAAAGGGCTTCTTTATGTTTCGAAAGCCATTATTCCACTGCTCCTCGAACGCGGCAAAGGTCACATCGTCAATATCAGCTCCATTGCCGGCAAGCAGACTTACGCAAATGGCGCCGTTTATTGCGCTTCCAAAGCCGCCGTGGAGGTGATCAGCGAAGGAATGCGCCTCGAACTGACGCAGCATGGCATCAAAACGACCAATGTGGCCCCGGGTGCTGTGGAGACGGAATTTTCGCTCATTCGCTTCAAAGGCGATGAAGCACGGGCCGAAAAGGTTTACCAGGGCTTCGATCCATTGCAAGCCGGTGACATCGCCGACGCGATACTCTACGCCGTTAATGCACCTGACCGTGTTACGATTGCGGACATTACCATTCTTGCCGGAGCACAATCTGCCGCTACGGTAATCCATCGTAAATAGAATTTTATTTGGTTTCTAGTCGTAATTAGGCTGGTTATCGATACCTTTGTCATTCTTTTTTAGGCCTCGACTTGCATAAACAGTAAGTCGGGGACATTTTGAATGCCCATGAAAAGTTTCGACCAAAGTTCATCCGCGGACTCCGCCGCCGCGTCCACTGCCTCAGTTTCCGCCTCCCAGACCGTATTTCCAATCCTTCTGGCGCTGAGTTTCTCCCACTTGCTGAACGACACGATGCAGTCTCTCATCCCATCCATTTATCCGATGGTGAAGGATTCGTTTAATCTAAGCTTTTCGCAGATTGGACTCATTACATTTACATTTCAGGTGAGTGCGTCTGTATTTCAGCCACTTGTAGGATCGTTTACGGATAAACGGCCGCAGCCTTATGCATTGGCAGTCGGAATGTGCTTTACATTGCTGGGGCTCGTATCGCTTTCGATGGCGAACAGTTTTCATATCGTATTGCTTTCCGTCGGCCTGATCGGCATCGGTTCGGCGGTGTTCCATCCGGAAGCTTCACGCGTGGCGCGCATGGCGTCGGGGGGTAAGCACGGAATGGCGCAATCGCTTTTTCAGGTCGGTGGTAATGCGGGAAGTTCGCTTGGACCATTGCTGGCGGCGTTGATATTATTGCCTTACGGGCGATTCCAGGTGATCTGGTTTTCACTCGTGGCATTGCTGGCAATCGTTATCCTTTCGTGGGTAGGCGGCTGGTACAAACAAAACCTGGCGACAGTTGTGAAGAAATCTGCCAGTGCCGTGAAGCAGGAATCGACTTTATCCAAATCCAAAGTGATCGTTTCGATAGGCATTTTACTCCTGTTGATTTTCTCGAAATACATTTATATGGCCAGCATTTCGAGCTATTTCACCTTTTATCTGATCGATAAATTCGGCGTTTCCATCCAGAGTTCGCAGATTTACCTGTTCGCATTCTTGTTCGCAGTAGCAGCGGGTACATTCATCGGCGGGCCGGTAGGCGACCGGATCGGTCGTAAATACGTGATCTGGATCTCGATTCTCGGTGCAGCGCCGTTTGCATTGCTGCTGCCTTATGTCGATTTGTTCTGGACGGGCGTGCTGAGCTGCATTATCGGCCTGATCTTATCGTCGGCATTCTCGGCCATCCTCGTGTACGCGCAGGAGCTGATCCCGGGGAAAGTAGGGATGATCGCGGGGTTGTTCTTCGGTTTTGCATTCGGTATCGCGGGTATTGGTTCCGCTATTCTCGGAACGCTGGCCGATAAGACGAGTATTGAATACGTATTCTGGATTTGCTCGTTCCTACCGCTGATCGGGTTACTGACCGGGTTCCTGCCGAATTTGGAGAAGAAACCCTGAGCAGTTTCAGGCAGATTGCTTATCTGGCAGATTTAGAAAATCAGGGATGTCGTAAACGGGTAAAAGTGTTAAGGCATCCTTTTTCAGTTTTTTATCTCTGCTAAGGAAGAAATCTATTTTGTGATGAACCGCGGTATAATATTGTAATGCATCTTCAATGTCATCTATTTGAGAAGTTAGAGCAAGATTTACGACATCCTGATTGGCATCAACAATCCTGACATC
>DATMSL010000384.1:0-2579 GCA_035565435.1 Dyadobacter sp.
GTTAAAAGTGAATTGAAGAGAAGAGGAATCGGTTCTTTATAAGTAAGTTATTACTTTCGCATTCCCAAATTTGTCCATTGTATTAAAAACCGAATGAACCAATCCAGAAATCCAGCCCCTTACCTACTCTTCAGCGTACTCCTTATCGGGATTGATCAGGCTTCCAAATTGCTGGTTCATCAATACATGCAACCCGGCTTTTCAGGACAGATCGCGCTGATCGGGGACTGGTTGAAACTGCATTATGTACTAAACCCCGGCATGGCCTTCGGCATGCAGCTCGGGCATGAATATGGTAAACTGTTCCTGACACTGTTCCGTCTCGTGGCGATGGTCGCCATCGGCGGCTATATGATCCACCTCGCGCGTGCAGGCGCCTCCAAAGGCTTGCTTTGGGCGTTGGCAATGATCCTCGCCGGAGCGGTCGGTAACGTGATCGACAGTACGTTTTACGGTGTGCTGCTCGGCAATGCGCCTTACGGCTCTCCTACCCCGTGGTTTCACGGACAAGTGATCGACATGATCTTCGTCGATTTCTGGGAGGGTTTTATTCCCGACTGGGTTCCGGTTTGGGGAGGGCAGTACTACTCCACACCGATCTTCAATATCGCCGATTCATGCATTTTCCTGGGCGTTTGCAGTATTCTGATATTCCAGGGAAGTTTTCACTCGCATGGACCCGAAGATGAAGAAAAGGAGGAAAAGGATGACGGAGCAAGGGAAGAAGGAAGTGTTGATTTGTCTGGCGCTTCTTCTACCGAAACTACGGCAGCTGAAATTGAGCCACGAAATGACATTCCGACACCTACCTCGACAGAGGAAGAGGATGAAAATAAAAAAGAGAGCATTTAGCTCTCTTTTTTTGTGGGTGTGCGTTCGGAATCAGTTCTCGTCTTTCGTGTAAGGAACGAAATCCTTGAAGGTCTTTTTAATCGCTGCATCCGTTGCCTCTTTCTTATTCTCCCAATTGGCGTCGAGTTCCAGTGCCACAAGCCCGCTTAGGTTCATCAGCGCTTTAAATTCGTCGAGCTTTCTGATGAAGTCCGGCTGGC
Source organism: Dyadobacter sp. (assembly GCA_035565435.1). Classification (GTDB taxonomy): domain Bacteria; phylum Bacteroidota; class Bacteroidia; order Cytophagales; family Spirosomataceae; genus Dyadobacter. Next base: position 1,053 of record DATMSL010000384.1, read on the forward strand.
GGCGGGCTGATTTCTGCCCCCATTCGCGTGCGAAGACATCCCCTTTGTTTTGTAACTCGTTTTTCTTCTGCATGACGTAGTTGAACCTGTCAAGCAACCCATTTACCGATTTCCCGATTACTTCCGTCGCTTCCAGCGTTCCTACCGTTGCAACAGTGGTTCCGCCAATAGTGGTGATGTAACCGCGGGTTTTCTGATTATCCGTAGCGATCACCGGAGCAAGACCTGTCGTCGCCCCGAGTGAGGCGTTCAGCAACGATCTGCTACGCTTGCCCTTTTTTGCACGTGTGTAGGCCTTTTTGAGCTCCTGCTCTTTCTCCGTCATCTGTTCGATAAGTCCCCATGCATTCACGAGCGCACCTCTGTACAGGTTATACACGTACGTGTCGCGCAAGCTCTCGTCGATGGTGTTCTTGATCACGAATTTCACGGTACGCTCCTTTTTGTTCTGCGCCTTATCCAGCACATAGAATATGATATTGAACGCCAGCGTATCGAATGGATCCTTTACAAAGTCATAGCCCGGCTCCCAGATAAACTCGTAGCTGGTGGCAGTATTCTTCACCAATGCGCTTTGCGGGACCTTCTTGTTTTCAGAAATAAAATTGAATGTGGTGATATCTTCCTCTCCATTCGGGTCCGATAGCGTGAAGCGTAGGTTAATGCGGTTGTTCTCTGCACTGCGAATAACCGACTGCTGCGGAATGATGGTAAAGTCGGGCGCCAGGTCCATTTGGGTCACATCCAGTTTCAGACGACCTTTGGTACGTGCTTTCGAGGGTTGGTCTTCCACCCAGAACTCCATATACCGCGGCCCCTTTTTCAAAATGCCGAATTGAACACTCGACGGTTCCCAGGTAATTTCGCCCGCGGCAGACAGCTTCATCGCTTCCGGCATTTCTTCCAGAATGGGTACGAACACGATCGGGTCACCATCAGGATCACGAACAGCGCCCATGTCGATTTTGTAAACATTCTGCGTCTTGTACTGTACGTAGAACGGCTGCAGCTCGTCGACCTGTGGCGGGCGGTTTACGTGGTTTACCTTGAAGACCACCTCGCGTGACACACTTTCGCCGGCGCTATTTTGTGCTTCAAACACGACCGGGAACGTCTTGGTAGTATTAATGCGGTCGGCGATATCAAACCCGGGTGTCCATACGAAATGTCCGGTAGAATCAAATTTCATATCCTTCACCAGGCCGCTGGCTACCGAGTACCTCACCGAATCACTCTTCCCTCCCTTGACCTGCAAATGAAAATTGATCTCTTTCCCTTCATAAAGTACGTTCCATTCCGCTTCTGCCGGAAAGACCAGCTGCATTGGTCCCGTCGAGGTATTGTTCTTCATATTATCCTGCCCCTGCGCCCTCAGTACTACAAAAACGGGTATCAGAAGGATCAGTATTTTATGAATTTTTCTTGTTAGCATGACATCAAAAATATAATTAATTCCATGGGTGAGAGAGCACTTAAATTTTAACGCAAAACTAGTAAATCCTGTATAGAATGCCCTGTGATTAGTTG
>DATMSL010000385.1:0-11448 GCA_035565435.1 Dyadobacter sp.
GCTATGGACAATTATGAAAGTTTCAAGCCTCCAACTATTCCTGATGATCATCGCCACCGCCTACTCCTACGCCCATAACACGAGCGCACAGGAGCTATTGACGCAGCGAGTATCCATTCGGGTAGAACAAAAACAGATTCGTGAAGTGCTAAGCACCCTTGAATCGAGCACCCGCGTCAAGTTCGTATATAGTGTACAGTTACTTCCGGTCGACCGTAAAATAACGCTCCGGGTGGAGAATCGGCCGCTGAGCGAGGTACTGGAAACGATGTTTTCCCCGAACCAGATTACCTACAAGCTGATTCGGAACAAGGTTATCCTGAAAAAGGTCGAACCCGGCACCGCCGACATTCAGATCATCGAGCCTGTAACCGGATTTGCATCGATGGGCAGGGCTATCGACAGAACGCTGACGGGCGTCGTAAAAGATGAAACCGGGGTAGGTTTGCCTGGCGTTAACATCGCCATTAAAGGCACTACATCGGGTACGTCCACGGATGTCGACGGGCGTTTCTCGCTCTCCATTCCCAATGACGATGTCACCCTTGTTTTCTCGTTTGTAGGCTACACGGCGCAGGAAATCCGGCCGGGCATTCAGAGCGCGCTGCAAGTGACGATGAAAACGGACACGAAGGCATTGGAGGAAGTGGTCGTGGTGGGTTACGGAACTGTGAAGCGTCAGGACTTTACCGGATCGGTGGCTTCGATGAGGCTTGAAAACTCACCTGTGGCAATGCTGCCCAGCATGAATGCGCTGGAAACGCTGAAAGGAAGTCTACCCGGCCTTGACGTGGGCGCAAGCAACACAGCGGGCGGCCAGCCTTCTGTGCAGATCCGCGGCCAGAACTCGATCAGTGGAAACAATGACCCGCTTATCGTACTGGACGGTGTGATCTTCCTGGGTAGCCTCGCGGACATCAACCCTGCTGATATTGCCAGCTTTGACATCCTCAAAGATGCCACCTCCGCCGCTGCCTATGGTTCACGTTCGGCCAACGGGGTGATCGCGATCACCACGAAAAGAGGAAAAGCAGGCAAGCCAGTGATCACATTGAATTCCTCGACAGGCTTCCAGACCTGGCAGAGAAGACCGGAAATGATGAAAGGCGAAGAATGGCTCAGCGTCGTGAATGCGCGTAACAAATACACCGAGGGCTCGACTAACTGGCTCAAACCCGGCGAGATCGCCAACCGCGACGCCGGCCGCGAGACCAACTGGCTGGACGAAGCTACCCGCACAGGCGTAATCCAGACTTACCAGGCAGCAGTGTCAGGAGCCAGCGAAAAGGTGAACTACTATCTGTCGACATCCTATGACGGCAACCGCGCGATTGTAAAAGGCGATCAATTCAAGCGCATGTCAGTGCTTGGAAAAGTGAAGACAGAAATTACCAAATGGCTCGAAATCGGCGTAGACGGCAGCTTTTCGAAAAGGGATTATTCGGGACTTCCTGCCCACATCGGCGAGGCGCAGACCATGTCGCCCTACGGTGTAATGTACCGCGACGACCAGGGAAATCTTGAAAAATACCCTTATACGCAATCGTCGATCAACCCGCTTTGGGGCATTGCGGATGGCACGCGCGACAACAGGGATAACCTTTACAACTACCGCCTGAATACCAATGCGCTCATTACCGTGCCCTGGCTTGAAGGCCTGACCTACCGGGTGAACTTTTTGAGCAATGTGAACAAGAACGAAAGAGGGACTTTCACCCACGAAAACTACTTCGTGCAGGAGGGAGAAGGCCTGGCCAGGTACTCGCCGGCGGTTATCCAGGGTTTTCTGACCAATGCAGGTGGTAATTTGGAAAGAAGCGGCATTACCAGCTGGGTATTTGATAACATTGTCAACTATAAAAACACATTTGGAAAACACGGCATCGACCTGACGCTAGTAGCCACCCGCGACAACCAGAAAGCGACCTACATGAATGTGACCGGCACCAATTTCGCTGCCAACGGCAACACGGCACTGGGGCTGGACGGACTCCACAAGGCCACTGTACAAAGAGTAGACCTTACCGGCACTCTCACAGGCAAGGATATGAGTGTTTTCCAGCGATCCAACATTGGCTACCTCGCGCGCATTAACTACTCGTTCGACGAAAAATACTTCTTCACAGGCTCGTACCGCCGCGATGGCGCATCGGTGTTCGGTGCGAATAACAAGTTTGCCAATTTCATGGCGGCCGGCGTGGCCTGGAAAGTAACCAGCGAAGAATTTCTCCGCAGTTTCTCGCCGCTCAATAATCTGAAACTCAAATTCTCTTTCGGACAAAACGGAAGCCAGGGCGTTGAACCATACGGGACCTTGTCGACCATCGCCAATGCTGCCGGCGGCGGCGTGCGCTACGAATGGGCCAATACACCGGGCGCTGTCTACTACGGGCTGTATCAGAATACCCTTGGCAACGCGGACCTCGGCTGGGAAACGACCACTTCCTGGAACGCAGGTTTCGAATCGGCCTGGTTTAAAAATCGGGTGATACTCGATGTAGACGCCTATTTCGGCGCTACTACCGACCAGATCTTTACCCGCAGCATCCCGGTAATGACCGGCTTCAAAACAATCAAGACTTCCATGGGCCAGGTCAACAACCGAGGTATCGAAGTTACTTTGAGAACGGTCAACTATCAGGATAAAAACCTGACCTGGGGAACCTCGTTCACTTTCTGGCAAAACAGAAACAAATTGGTGAAGTTGTACGGCGAGGATAAAAACGGGGACGGCAAGGAGGACGACGACATCGCCAACAACCTCTTCATCGGCCATCCGCTGGGCTCCATTTACGGATACGAGCAGATCGGCATTGTACAGGAAAACGATGCGGAATACATCGCGCAGACTGGTGCCGCACCGGGCGCTCCGAAATACCGGGATATCGACGGCACGCCGGGGATTTCGGCAACCGACCGCAAAGTGCTCGGGTATGACAAGGAAAACTTCCGCCTGAACATGAGCAACACGGTGAGCTACAAGAACTTCGACCTGTATGTACTTGTGTCGGGTATTTTCGGAGGCGGCGACTGGTACAAGAAAAGCAATGCAGCCGCCTACCTCACAGCCGGGACAGGCCGTTTCAACGACAACATGACCTCGAAGCCTTACTGGACGCCTGAAAACCAGAGCAACGAATATCCCTCCGCATACTTTGCCGGCGACGGCCGCTTCCTGGGATTGCAGTCGAGAACATTTGTCCGCATTCAGGAAGCGACATTATCCTACCGCCTGAAACCGGAATGGGTGTCGAGAATCAAGATGAATTCCGTGAAGCTGTTTGTGAGCGGCAGAAACCTGGCCACGTTCACCAAATGGTTTGGAGGGGACCCGGAAACGGGAACACCGGTGCGCGAAAACACCTTCCCTGTTCCATCGACCTACTCTATTGGCGCAAACATTAGCTTCTAAATCCTATTTTCATGAAAAATATATTGTCTAAAAAAACCTTCTGGGCACTGGTGTTGCTGGCGAATTTTGTGAGCTGCAAGTCCAACGATGAATTTTTGAAAGAGAATCCGGAGACATTCTATACCGTCGACAATGCATTTGCAACTTCTGCGCAGATAGACCAGGCGCTGGTGGCGATATACTCCCAAATCCGCGATCTATGGGCCAACCCCTCGGAGGAAGGCTGGATTTTCGTGCTGCGCGGCAACGGTACGGATATGTTCGATGTAGCGAGCATCCGCAAAAGCTCGACCTTCAATAACTATGGTCTGATCAATGCCGACAACGGTACTTTTTACAGCATTTACAGCACCTACTACCAGATGATCGCTAAGGCAAACCTGGCATTGGAGGCAATCCAACTCCCGCATATATCCTTCGCTTCGGAAGCGGAAAAGGCATATCTGGTAGCGCAGGCGCGGTTTTTCAGGGCTTACGGCTACCGTAACCTGGGCGAGCTCTTCGGCGGTGTGCCCATCGTAACCACGGTTTCAAAAACGCCGCAATACGATTTCAAAAGGACGACACGGGTGGAGACCTACCAGTTTGCCATCGACGACTTGCTGGCGGCCGAGGCCGACCTGCCCGAAACTTCTGTCGCCGGCGGGCGGGTGGTTAAAGGCGCTGCCCAGCACTACCTGGCTGAATTGTACCTGGCGCTGGGCACCCAGCTTGCCTCGGAAGGCAAGGGGGCGGACGCACAAGCGGCATTCACCAAGTCTATCGCCTACGCCAGTAAAGTGATCGACGGCGGTACGTATGCGTTGATGAAAACGCGATTTGGCGCACGAAGCGCCGAGGCGCAGGGCAATGTGTATTGGGATTTATTCCAGGAGAAAAACGTGAACTACCAGGACGGCAACCGCGAGGCGATCTGGACCCTGCAAGTAGATTATGCCGCTTACCGCGCCGAGGACGGCAAATCCAAACTGCCTTACTCACGCACCTACGGGGCCGTTTTCCGCGACGGTGCCAAAGACCACCTGACAGGAACGCTCGAAGATGTGGGCGGTCGCGGCATTGCCCAGATCATCCCGACGATGTATACCCGCGACGATATCTACGCCGGCAAATACAGCGACGATATGCGTAACTCTGATATCGTCTTCCGCCGCATTTTCAACGGAAACGTGAAGAGCTCGCCTTACTATGGCAAGCCCGTCCCGTGGGAAGTGATGTACAATGGCAGCGCCGACCCGACGACTAACACCAACAACCGGAGCCTTTGCTACCCGATCTCCTGCAAAATTGCCACGGATAAATACACCGGCGTGGCCGACGGCGAGAACATGAGTAACCTCTTCCGCGATGACTATTTCATCCGCCTTTCGGAAACGATCCTGCTGCGGGCCGAAGCGAAGCAGCGCAATGGCGACAAAGCCGGCGCGGCTGCGGACGTGAATCTGCTCCGGGAACGCGCCAATGCAGGTTATAAGGTGAGCGCCGCCGATATGGACGACAAGTTCAACACCATCCTCGACGAGCGCGCGCGAGAACTGGTATACGAGGAAGCCCGTTGGAATACATTGCTGAGAATGGGCGGCACGATCGCGGTCGAGCGTATCCGCAAATATGCGTACTGGCCCGAGGCGCAGGCTACGTTGTCGTTCGACTACAATCTCTGGCCGATCCCGCAAACCATTATCGACACCAACAAAGACGTAGTTCTGGAACAAAACCCAGGCTGGAAGCGGTAACAGGCCCGCATTCCTCGTAATTTGCTCAGCCATTGTGCACCGATAATATGCAAGGTGGCTGAGCTATCCTTTTCAGCGGGCATAGCCTGCCCCCTATTCACTTAACCTTACATCCAATGTTTAAGATTTTACGTCCAATCGGTCTTCTGGCGGCGCTTTGGCTGCTTTCGGGAGGACTGGCAATTGGTCAGAAAAGTACGCAGATTATATCCCCAACTGTTTTTCAGAACCCGCCTTCTACCTACGGCATCCGCTGCTGGTGGTGGTGGCTCAACGGGAACGTCGATAAAGAAGTGATCACCCGCGATCTGGAAGAAATGAAGGCCAAGGGTTTCAGCGGAGCTTGCCTTTTTGATGCGGGTGGGGCCGAGCAGCGCGGAAACGCGCAGGTACCGGCCGGCCCGATGTTCGGCTCGCCGCAATGGAAGGAGCTTTACGTGCACGCCATGCGCGAGGCCGACCGCCTCGGACTCGTAATGTCGATGAGCATCCAGAGTGGCTGGAACCTGGGCGGACCCGACATTACCGCCGCCGAATCGGCCAAGCAGGTCGTTTTTTCACAGGTGCAGGTGAAAGGGCAGACCAAAATTTCACAGGAATTGCCTATGCCCAAAACGCACCATAGTTTTTACCGCGACATTGTCGTGCTGGCCATTCCAACAAAAGTTTTCGCCAACCGGCCGCCCATCCGAGATTTCGAAAATAAAGCGGCGACCCGCGAAGTAGGTGCGTCGGTACCGGAGACCCGGCCCTTGCTGACAGACATCCCAGGCACCAAAGGCGAGGAAGATGCTTCCCAAAAACAGGTCCTGAACCTCACCGGTTATTTCAAAAACGGTAAGCTCGAATGGAAGGCACCGGCCGGCGAATGGACCGTGCTGCGATTTGGCTACACCGCAACCGACGCCGAAGTATCCACATCCAGCGGCGACTGGCAGGGCCTTGTGATCGACTATATGAGCGAAAAAGCGTTCAACCGGTATTGGGACACAAATATAGAACCGCTGTTGAAAGCCATTGGGCCTCTGGCGGGTAAAACCCTCCGCTATTTGCAAACCGACAGTTTTGAAGCAGGCGGAATGAACTGGACGGACGGTTTTGAAAAGGAATTTATCAAATACCGCGGCTACGACCCTACCCCATATTTGCCTGTGCTGGCCGGCAAGATCATCGACAGCCGCGAGGTAAGCAACCGCTTTTTGTCGGACCTGCGCAAAACCCTTGCAGACCTGATTGCTGAGAAGCATTACGGCACGTTCTCGAGCCGGGCCGCCGCATACGGCATAGGCATCCAGCCGGAATCCGCCGGACCGCACGCGGGGCCTTTCGACGGTTTGAAAAACTACGGGTACAGTGAAATCATGATGAGCGAATTCTGGTCCCCATCACCACACCGTCCCCGCCCTATCGACCGTTTCTTCGTCAAGCAGGCAGGTAGCGCAGCCAAAATTCATAACAAAAAACTTGTTGGCGCCGAGTCCTTTACCACTATCGGACCGCATTGGAACGATGTCATGTGGTCGGATATGAAGCCCAGTGCCGACCATGAGTTCTGCGCGGGATTGAACCTGGTTTACCTGCATACGTTCACCGCGTCGCCGAAAGCAATGGGGATACCGGGCCAGGAATACTTTGCAGGAACGCATTTCAATCCCAACGTAACCTGGTGGAACCAGTCGACGGCATTCATCCAATACCTCACGCGCTGCCAGTACTTGCTGCAAAGCAGTACTTCTGTTGCCGACGTGCTCTATTACTACGGCGACCACTCCCCTAACCTCGGCAGGCTGAAAGAGGATGACCCAGCCAAGGCGTTACCCGGTTTTGATTACGATCTGATCAACGAAGATCGCCTGATGGCATTGCAGGTTCGGGATGGCAGAATCTTCCTGCCACACGGCGTCTCCTACCGCGTGCTCGTACTGCCCGACCATAAGACATTATCGCTGAAAGCTTTGCAAAAAGTAGAGGGATTGATAAAGGAGGGCGCATCGGTGATTGGCTCCAAAACTATAACTACTGCGAGCCTGGTTAAATACCCTTCGTCTGAACAAACCATACGCAAGATCGCCGATCAGCTTTGGGGAACTGGAAATGAAGCTACCGGCAGCCGCAATGTCGGCAAGGGAAGCATTATCTGGGGTGTCACCGCCGCCGATTTTCTCCGCTCCAAAGGCATCGATTTCGACATGGAAATCACGGAGCGGGAAACCGGCTCCCGCTACGACTACATTCACCGCGAAGACAACGGTGTGGACCTGTATTTTATCAGCAGCCAGAACCGCGCAGCCTCCAAAATGACGGCCGCATTCCGGATTACAGGCAAACAACCCGAGCTCTGGAACCCCGTGAACGGGGAAACAAGACCGGCGACCTCGTTCTACCAGAAGGACGGCAAAACCTACATACCACTCGAATTTGATCCTTACGGATCCGTTTTCGTGGTATTTAAAGATGAAATTTCAAAGGATAAGAACGGCGTCGACAAGTCGAATTTCGTGCATCTGGAACCGGCTACTACACTGCACGGCTCCTGGGAAGTGGCTTTCGACCCCGCTTGGGGCGGCCCTGCTTCGGCTGTGTTCAATGAGTTGGTAAGCTGGCCCGACCGCAACGAGGAAGGTATTAAATACTATTCGGGCAAGGCCGTGTACAGCAAGAAATTCAATGCGGATAAAGAGCTTACCGAGAGCAAAACGGTATTCCTGGATTTGGGCGAGGTAAAAGACATCGGCATTGCCCGGGTTATCCTCAACGGCAAAGACCTCGGTATCCTTTGGGCGCCGCCGCTCCGCGTTCCGGTGAATGGCCTGCTGAAAGACAAAGACAATGTCCTTCAAGTCGAGGTGGTAAACACCTGGCGAAACCGCCTTATCGGCGACAGAACCAAACCCGTCGAAAAGCGTTTTACCAAAACCAATATAAAAGCGCTTGAAACCTGGCAACTGACACCATCCGGGTTGCTGGGGCCGGTCCGGCTGCTAAGCGGCACCAAGCACTAAGGAACGGGTCAAACATCAAATACAGAGAACCGGCGCCTTGCACATCCTGTATTTGATGTTTGACTATTGAGCTATTCTATCGCTGGTCAATCCGCCACGGGCCCCGACCACCAACGCTTTATTTCCGGTCCACCTCCTTACACCGGACGGTCTGCCCTTCCCGATGTACTTTTTGGAAGCATAAATCTCTTTTCGGAGATCAGGGATATGTCATTGTAAAAGATGCTTGCCACGCTTTGCAATCAGTCAGTGTCTTTGGGTTTACTTGAATGATACTAAGATTGTTTTGCATTATTAGAATTTACTTCTCAGCATTCCATCTACAAACACAATGATCATGAAACACTTCATTTACATCGTCATTTCCTTTGTGATCCCGCTGTCGGCATGGGCAAAAAACAATGTTGCACCGCCTTCTGAAGGCTTAGCCCTGGTTGGAGATCAGTTCGCAGCATGCGTAGAATCCGAAAACGCGACCGGAAATGGGCCGGTTACCAGTGATCCGAATGCCTCTAATGGCAGCACCAGAGGCGACGAAAACAATTATGACCACTTTGTCGACTACGCAGTCGATGGTGTGCAAACAACCGGCACGCATCAGTTAACCGTGCGCTACTATGCCGGTGACGCCGCCCAAGCCAGTATCTCTGTTAATGGAAACATCGCCATTCCGTCTGCGGATTTCCCTGCGACCCACTCCTGGAACATCGTTTGGCGGGAAGAGACTTTCTCTGTCATGCTCTATCAAGGAAACAATGTGATCAGGATACAGGGACTACCCGGTAACAGCATTCGCCAGGACAAAATATGCGTGACCGGTCCCGGAAGCGGACAGCTCCCATGTTCGTTCGAAATAGCTCCTACCTCCAATGCACCCATATACGACCGGAGTAAGCCAATGTCCTTCACAGCCAATTGTACCGGAGATTGTGAAGGCGTGACCTACGCCTGGGCGGGAAATGATATCAGTGCTGCCGGAGAAACTATTAGCCTTACCTCGCCGGCGAACACCGGATACTATACCTACTATTTGACCGCCTCCAAACCGGGATGCACAGCTAAAACCGATTCTGTGGCGATCCGTGTTGACTGGGGCGTGGCGCCATGCCGCTACTACTTTTACCCGCAGCTTCTTTCCTATAATGTAACCTGTTCCAAGCCGATCGTGATATATGCCCAATGCCCGGAATATGATTGCGACAACGTAACCTACACCTGGAATGGCCCTGGCCTGAACAATGTTACAGGCCAGGTCGTCAACCTGACCACGCCCGGTGAAATCGGCGAGTACGTATATGTCGTGACGGCATCAAAACCCGGATGTGAAACTAAAACCGTTGAATATACGCTAAGGATTAACAGCTGCCCGCCTCCCGCCAACGTGGAATTCGGCATGTGTGTGGATGCGGAAACACAGGACGGGTCCGGCCCTATCACATATGACCCGAATGCTTCCGGCGGGGCTACACGAGGCGACGAAAACAATTACAAACATTATGTGAATTACGCGATCAACGGCGTGCCGGCTGACGGCATGTACCGGCTATCGCTGCAATATGCGGCTAGTTCCAGCCCGAAAATTTCCCTGTCCGGTAATGATGGCTACATCTATTATGCCGTCAGCATTCCTGCCACCCATACCTGGAACATCGTCTTCCGCGAAGAAATCTTCATGATACCGCTTAAAGCCGGTAACAATGTGCTACGGATCGAAGGTGCTCCCGGAGCGAGCATCAGGCAGGACCGGATTTGTATCAACAGCCTGCCTCCCAATGCGAGAATGGCTTCTCCCGAACTGATGTCCGAATCCCCCGAATTAAAATCGAAGCTGAATGTATTCCCCAACCCCTCCCCGGGAGAGTTCAATACAAGTTTCTATCTGCTTGAAAACGAGGCCACGATTACAGTAACAGATGTCGGCGGCAGGGCGTGGTATGATACCAAAGTAAAAGGGAAAGGTCCGCACGAAAAGAAGATCAGGCTGGGCAATGCGCCGACAGGCATTTATATTATGCAGATCAAAAATGGTAAGACGACGGATCGTAAGAAGGTATTGATTACGCATTAAACATGACGAACTGCGGGCTGCTTTCCGGCAGGGATTCTAAAAAAGTTCTTGAAACGGAAAGCAGCTTCGATCGCAAATTACCTTAGCTTTTTAGAAAGCAAGGCAAAAAGAAACAAAATGGATGTAAGGGGTAGTGCACCTTGCATCCATTTCGTTTCTTTAATTGCGAAAAACAATAAAACAAAAATTAAAATAGGATATAGATTTAATTAACGTCGCCCAAGGAAGATAGCAGAATTCCCGGCTACTTATTTTTGCAAAAAGAAACGATGAGAAACAAGTCCTATTTATTTATAATCGCCACCTTGTTCAGCATTATGGTCGGATGTAAGGATAAGGACTCTGCCGGCGATCTCTATTGAGAATGCATTTTCGATATTCCACCGGAGGGCGAGCAAATCATCTATACCATGTAACGAGCGAAAACTGCCATTTCCCACGCACCGCCTTCGCCGGCTGTTGGCATCACTGCAATAGAATATCCTTTCGACTCATGCTGTTTTTTTATTTATTTTTTATAGAACAACTTCTACATTTTCGTACGGACATCTCCTGTCCATATTGACGCCTATTCGTCAACATTTATCCGAACCTATGCCTAGATTTGCTCCCGTCGAAATAATTTGATAGTTGCAAATTGTTACCGGTACATATGATCGGGATCCGGATGTCCGGATTACCTGACATTTAGCGCTGGGCCCGCGCCACTTCGGCCTCTGGTCGAACACACGCAAAATCTTTTCGTACTCAATCATAAGGCAAGCATCGACACTCGCCTCACGGATGATTTTGTTCCAAAACAAATGTAACCAAAAGTTAATTATTTTAAACTTATTCCGCCTATGACGAAACAAAGCTGATCAGTTCCAGTACTTTATTTTTTACCAACCACATTGAATTATGCAAAAAAACTTACAATTCAATCGTACAAGGGAATACATGAGAATATCGCCCGGCGCCACTGGCAATGCAATTAAATGCGTATTGTCCAGCCTGGCTTTATTCACTGTATTCCTTTTAACCACTATTAAATTGCAAGCCCAGGATGTAGGGCTGGATTGGGCCAAAGGATGGGTGATGCAAACTACAAACGTGTCGACTGCCCACGGGGTAGATACCGATGCAAGTAAGAACGTATACGTGACGGGCGTTTTTCAGGGGACCGTTGATTTTAATCCGGGGCCCGGGGTCTTTAACTTGACTTCGGCAGGTTCACATGATATGTATGTC